>JBBWZU010000814.1:0-6634 GCA_039649225.1 Hyphomicrobiales bacterium
CCGCCGTCGGACAATGGCTGGTCCATGCCGTCCCACATCAGCTTGGTCGCGCCCTTGCGCCCCGCGTGGCCAAGCTGGAGGCAGAATTTCGCCGCCGAGTTCGCGTGGATGAAATCCGCAATGCGCGCCCAGGCGGCTTCCTGCGCGTCGTTGTAGATGCCGGTGCAGCCGGGAGTGATACGCGCGTCGGCCGAGACACAGACCATCTCGGTGAACACAAGTCCCGCGCCACCGGTCGCGCGGCTCCCAAGATGCACCAGATGCCAGTCGGTCGGCATGCCGTCGCGTGCCGAGTATTGATCCATCGGTGAGACGACCACACGATTGGCGACCGTCATATTGCGCAATTGAAACGGCTGAAACATCGGCACGGTCGGTGTTTCGACATCGACCCCGAAACCCTGGGCGCGTACGTCGCGCGCCACGACCTTGTCGATCTCGGCGACGAACTCGGGCGCGCGCAGCGCGAGATTGTCGTAGGTGATCGCCTTCGAGCGCGTCATCAGGCCGAAGGCAAAGCGCGTCGGGTCCATGTCCCAGAAACGCCGAATGTGCTCGAACCACACCAGCGAGACGTCGGCCGAATGCTGCGTCTTCTCGACCTCAAGACGGCGCTCGGTCTCGAAATATGCCAGCGCCTTTTTCACATCGCGGCCGGTGAGTTGTGATTGCGCAAGCTGCGTGGACTTGCCTGCGGTCGCCTTAAAGGCATTGAACAGCGCGATCGCATCTTCCATCGCGAGCTTGGTGCCCGAGCCGATCGAGAAATGCGCCGTCGCCTTGGCGTCGCCAATCAGCACGATATTGTGGTGGGTCCAGCTCTCGCAGCGGATGGTCGGAAAATCGCGCCAGAGCGAGCGGTTGATGATGAGCTTGTGGCCAGCGAGTTCCTTGGCGAACACACCTTCGAGAAAGCGCGCCGACTCCGCTTCACCAAGCTGGTCGAGCCCGGCGCGCGCGAACGTCTCCGGATCGGTCTCCATCACCCAGGTCGATTGGCCGACTTCGTACTGGTAGCAATGCGCGATGAAGATGCCGAATTCGGTCTCCTTGAAGAAGAACGTGAAGGCATCGAAGGGGCGGGTCGAGCCCATCCAGACGAATTTGTTCGGCCGCAGATCGACGTTCGGGCGGAACGCGTCGGCATGCTGGCCACGGATGCGCGAATTGATGCCGTCGGCCGCGACAATCAGGTCGGCGCCGCGATGCGCGTCCGGCTCGATCTCGGTCTGGAACTTCAGCTCGACGCCGAGCGCGCGGGCGCGCTCCTGCAGCAGCCGCAGCAGCGTAACCCGCGAACAGCCGCAAAAGCCATTGCCGCCGACGCGATGCACCGTGCCCTTGAAGTTGATCTCGATGTCGTCCCAGTAGGCGAAGTTGTCGGTGATCGCCCGGTAGCTCTCTGGGTCATATTGTTCGAAGGTCTGCAGCGTCTCGTCCGAGAACACCACGCCGAATCCGAACGTGTCGTCCGCGCGGTTGCGCTCGAAGACCGTAAGCCGCAGCTGCGGCCAAGCCTTCTTGGCCAGAATCGCAAAATAGAGCCCCGCCGGGCCGCCGCCGATGACATCGACTTGCATGGTTGTCCTCCGCATCGGGCGATGCGAATTACTTTAAGCTTAAAATAATTTTCCCGCAAGCCACCGCGGCTGCTTGAAGACGAGAAATTTGAAGCTTAAAGTAATTTTCGAGCCCGAGACTCATGGATGTTTGCGGAAGGCGCTGCATGGCTATCCTCGACGGACGGCATGCCCTGGTGACCGGCGGCGGGCGCGGCATCGGCCGCGCCATCGCGGCGGCGCTGAGCGAGGCCGGGGCGGCCGTAACGGTGCTCGGCCGGACCGAAGCAGCGTTGAAGGAAGCCGTCGCGGCCGGCCATGCCAGGGGCTACGTCGTCGCGGACGTCACGGACGAGAACGCGACCGATCTGGCGGTCAAACAGGCCGCCGCGGCGCGCGGCCCGGTCGACATCCTGATCGCGAATGCCGGCAGCGCAGTCAGCACACCCTTCATGAAGGGCACGTCGGCGCAGTTCCGCGAAATGTTCGATCTCAACGTCATGGGCGTCGTGCATGCGACGCGCGCAGTGCTCGGCGACATGACCAGGCGCGGTTTTGGCCGCATCGTGGTCAATTCCTCGGTCGCCGGCCTCAAGGGCTATGCCTATGTCACGGCTTATTGCATGGCCAAGCACGCGGCTGTCGGCTTCGTGCGCGCGCTGGCGCAGGAGACGGCGAAGAGCGGCGTGACGGTGAACGCTGTGTGCCCCGGTTACACGGATACCGATCTGGTGCAGTCCGGCATCTCGCATGTCACCGAAAAGACCGGCCGCTCGCAGGACGCGGCACTTGCCGACATGCTCAAGGACAAGCCGATCGGCCGCCTGATCACGCCCGAGGAAGTCGCCGCGGCCGTGCTGTTCCTGTGTTCGCCCGGCGCGAGCGCGATCACCGGCACGACGCTCGCCGTCGCGGGCGGGGAGATGTGAGCATGGATGATCGCAGCGCGATCCCGCTCGATTCGGAGACCAAAGTCGCCGAACGCCCGGCCGATCATGAAACAGAATTGCGTCTGTGGCTGCGACTGCTGACCTGCACGACCCTGATCGAGGGCGAGATCCGCCGCCGGCTGCGCGACTCGTTCGACGTGACGTTGCCGCGCTTCGACCTGCTGGCGCAGCTCGACAAGGCGCCGAGCGGCATGACGCTCGGCGAGCTCTCGCAGCGCATGATGGTGTCGAACGGCAATGTCACCGGATTGACCGAGCGCCTGGTCGAACAAGGCCTGCTTGATCGCCGCGCTTCGCCGACCGACCGGCGCGCGCAGATCGTCAGCCTCACGGCAGAGGGCCGCCGCGCGTTCCGCAGCATGGCGCGCACGCATGAAGACTGGATCGCGGACATCTTCTCGGGACTTAGCGCGGCCGAGATCGATACGCTGATGAACCTGCTGGCAAAGACCAAGGCCTCCACGCGCAAGGCCGTGACCGAACGCGAGGCCCCATGATCGCCAATCCCGTCACGCTGCCGCTTTCCGGCTACCAAGCGCAGCATGTGCGGCTGACGGTCGACGGCAAGGTCGCGACGTTGACGCTGAACCGGCCGGACAAGAAGAATCCGCTCACCTTCGAAAGTTATGCCGAGATCGCGAGCATTTTCCGCGCCGCCGCCAAGGACAAGTCCCTGAAGGCCTTCGTCATCACCGGCGAAGGCGGCAACTTCTGCTCCGGCGGCGACGTATTCGAGATCATCGGCCCGCTGGTCGCAATGAACACCGTCGACCTGCTCGAGTTCACGCGCATGACCGGCGAGGCCGTCAAGGCGATGCGCCAGTGCCCGCAGCCGATCATCGCGGCGATTGACGGCATCTGCGCGGGCGCCGGCGCGATCCTTGCGATGGCGTCCGACTTGCGGATCGGTACCGCGAAAGCCAAGGTCGCGTTCCTGTTCAATCGTGTCGGGCTCGCCGGCTGTGACATGGGCGCGTGCGCCATCCTGCCGCGTATTATCGGCCAGGGCCGCGCGTCGGAACTGCTCTACACCGGTCGCGTGATGAACGGCGAGGAGGCCGAGCGCTGGGGCTTCTTCAATCGGCTTGCCGCGCCCGACGCGGTTTTGGCCGATGCGAGCGCGATGGCGCGCGAGCTCGCCGACGGGCCGACCTTCGCCAATGCCATGACCAAGCGCATGCTCGAAATGGAATGGGCGATGTCGGTCGAACAGGCGATCGAGGCCGAGGCCGTCGCGCAAGCGCTGTGCATGGAGACGGAAGACTTTGCGCGTGCATTCCGGGCATTCGCGGCAAAACAGAAGCCGGTGTTCGAGGGCAATTGATGTCGCTTGCCGAAACACTCAGCTGGCCGTTCTTCGAGGAGCAGCACCGCCGCTTTGCCGACGAGCTTGCGCGCTGGGCCGACGCGACGCTGCCCGGCCTGCCGCATGATAACGTGGATGAAGCCTGCCGCGCACGCGTCGCGGCACTCGGCAGAGCGGGCTTCCTGAAAGCCGTGGTGCCGGCCGAATATGGCGGCCTGCATGACAAGTTCGATGTCCGCACGCTGTGCCTTGCGCGAGAAATACTCGGCTTCCGTGACGGGCTGGCGGATTTCGCCTTCGCGATGCAAGGCCTGGGCACCGGCTCGATCTCGCTTTACGGCTCCACGGAGTTGAAGCAGCGTTACCTGCCGCCGGTACGCGACGGCAAGGCGATTGCGGCGTTCGCGCTCTCCGAGCCCGAAGCCGGATCGGATGTCGCCGCCATGGAAACCACCGCCACCCCCGACGGCAATGCCCATGTGCGCATCGACGGCGCCAAGACCTGGATCTCCAATGGCGGCATCGCGGATCACTACGTCGTGTTCGTGCGCTCGGGCGAAGGTCCAGGCGCCAAGGGACTGTCGGCCTTCATGGTCGATGCCGACATGCCGGGACTGAGCATCGCCGGACGTATCGACGTGATCGCACCGCATCCGCTGGCGACCCTGAAATTCGATGGCTGCCGCGTGCCGGTGAGCAACCGGCTCGGCGCGCCGGGCGAGGGCTTTAGGGTCGCGATGGCCACCCTGGATATCTTCCGTTCGACCGTCGGCGCCGCCGCGCTCGGCTTCGCCCGCCGCGCGTTGCACGAGACCGTCGAGCACGCCGCCACGCGAAAACTGTTCGGCGCGCCGCTCGGCGATTTGCAAATGACGCAGGCGACGATCGCCGACTCGGCGACGGAGGTCGATGCTGCAGCCTTGCTGGTCTATCGTGCCGCCTGGACCAAGGACATCGGTCCGACAGGTTTGGGCGCAGCCCGGGTCACGCGCGAGGCCGCCATGGCAAAGATGTACGCCACGGAAGTCGCGCAGAACGTGATCGACCGTGCCGTGCAGCTCCATGGCGGGCGCGGCGTCACCAAGGGTGAAAAAGTCGAGGAGCTTTATCGAGAGATCCGCGCGCTGCGCATCTACGAAGGCGCGACCGAAGTGCAGAAGGTCGTGATCGCGCGCGAGACGCTGAAGAATCGCCCGGCGAAACCGCCGCTGGCGGCGGAATGAAGGGAACAGAGCATGATCCCATCGGCCTACCGTGATACATTCGCGCGCGACAACCTTCCGCCGCAGGATCAGTGGCCGGAGTTCCGGTTCACGCTGCCTGAGTTGCAATATTCCGACCGCCTGAACTGCGTGACCGAGTTCATCGACAAGTGGGTCGCGAATAACGGCGATCGCACAGCGATTCTGTCGGCCGCCGAAACCCTCAACTACCGGCAACTCGCCGGGCGGATCAATCGCATCGCCAATGTGCTGACGCGCGATCTCGGCATGATGCCGGGCAATCGCGTGCTGTTACGCGCACCGAACAGCCCGATGGCGATCGCCGCCTATCTGGCGGTCATCAAGGCAGGCGGCATCGTGGTCGCCACCATGCCGCTGTTGCGCGCCAAGGAGCTGTCCTACGTCGTCACGAAGGCACAGATCAAGCTCGCGTTGTGCGATGCGCGTCTTGCCGACGAGATCGAGAAGGCGCGGCCGCTCGCGCCGCATCTGGAGAAGATTGCCTATTGGGGCCATGGCGAGCTCGAAGCCATGATGGGCAAGCCCGGCTACGAAACGTTTACCGCCTGCGACACGGCTATCGATGACGTCTGCCTGATCGCCTTCACCTCCGGCACCACCGGCGAGCCGAAGGGCACGATGCATTTCCAGCGCGACATGCTGGCAAGCTGCGATAGCTATTCGAAATACGTGCTGCAGCCGAACCACGACGACCGCTTCATCGGGTCCGCGCCGCTCGCCTTCACGTTCGGCCTCGGCGGGCACGTGCTGTTTCCGTTCCGCATCGGCGCAGCGACGATCCAGCTCGAGAAGGCGCCGCCGGAGGAACTGCTTCCGGCCATCGCCAAATTCGGCGCCACGATTGTCTTCACGGCGCCGACCGCCTATCGGGCGATGCTGCCGAAGCTTTCCGAGCACAATATCTCTTCGCTGCGCAAATGCGTCTCGGCCGGCGAGATGCTGCCCAAGGCCACGTTCGACGCCTGGCGCAAGGCCACTGGCCTGCAGATTCTCGACGGCATCGGCGCGACCGAGATGATGCATATCTTCATCGGCGCACCGGAAAGCGGCATCCGCGCCGGATCGACCGGCAAGGCCGTACCCGGCTATGAGGCAAAGGTGATCGACGACGAGGGCCGCGAGGTCTCCCCGGGGACCGTCGGCCGTCTCGCGGTGCGCGGGCCGACCGGCTGCCGCTATCTGGCCGACGCGCGTCAGACCAAATACGTGCAGAACGGCTGGAACGTCACCGGCGACACGTACATGATGGATGCCGACGGCTATTTCTGGTACCAAGCGCGCTCCGACGACATGATCATTTCGGCGGGCTACAACATTGCGGGGCCTGAGGTGGAATCCGCGCTGCTGATGCATGCGGCCGTCGCCGAGTGTGGCGTCGTCGGCGTGGCTGACGAGGAGCGTGGACAGATCGTGAAGGCTTATGTGGTGCTGCGGGCGGGACACAATGCCGACGCCACGATGACGCGCGTGCTGCAGGACTTCGTGAAGGCGACCGTCGCGCCATACAAATACCCGCGCGCGATCGAATATGTCGGCGAGCTGCCGAAGACCCAGACCGGCAAGCTGCAGCGCTTC
>JBBWZU010000821.1:0-7584 GCA_039649225.1 Hyphomicrobiales bacterium
GGCGCGACCGTTGCGCTTTGGATCGTCACATCGGCAGGGCCGCTGCCGTCTTCGGGAAACGTGCGGCCCTTGAGCTGCGCCTCGATCAGCGTGTTGACTTGCGCAAACGGCATATCGATCGGCACGCCGATCGCGACGCGGCCCTGCTCCATCGGCGGCACAATCTCGATCGTCGCCGGAAACGGGCAGTCCGGCTTGCTCTCGGCCGTGACCACGCGCGTTTCGGCCTGCACGCCGACCGTGAGCGTCACCGCGCTGGCATCGATCTTCGGCTGCGCCGCGACCGCGCCGACCGGACGCACCTCGAGCCAGAGATCCGGCACGCCGGGCGCGACCTTGCCGACCGGGAATGAACGGCACATCTTGGCCCATTCGCGCCGCGCGGCCTGCTCGATCACCGGATCGTCGCGAACGCGCGACTGCAACGCCGCCACCTGGTCGGCGACCGAGCGATCAAGCAGCGGCTTGATCTCGCGCGAGACGTTGAGCTTGACGCCGACGATCGACAGGCTGACGTCGCCGATATTCACCTGTCCGGTGAGATTCGGCTCGAGCCGCCAGTTCGGCAGCAGCGTCGGCCGCGCCGTCAGCGCGACATTGCCGCGCACATCGGCGCGCTGATCGAAAGCGCGCCCGGTCAGGTTCTGCATCTGCTGCCCGACCGAATCGCCCAACAGGCCGCCGAGCGCGCCGGCGATCTGTCCGACCCCGTTGCCGACCTGGGCGCCGATCTGGCCGGTCAGCCGAAACGCGCCGTTGAGCGGCGCCACGACGTTCAGGCCTTCCGCGCGGCCGGTCAGGGCGAGCGGCCCGCGCGTGATGGTCCATCCCAGTTCGGCATTGGTGAGCAGCTGCCCGACCGGATTGTCGCGCTTGCCCGACAGGTCGCGCGGGGCCTGCGCCTCCATCGCGTCACGGATCGCGTTAAGCGCGATGGCGGTCGGCGCGATCACGACCGACGTGCGGGTTACCGGCTGCAACGGCGGCACCGCGGCGAGCACCGGCGGTCTATCCGGCGGCGCCGGCCACAGCAACAGCACCGCGGTCAGCGCCGCACCGGCCCCGACGACCGCAATGAGCATTCCAAGGAGAAGCTTCCGCATGCCGGAATGCTAGAACAGGATTGCGCGCGATGCCAGCGACCGAAGGCCGCGCATTACCTCGACATTGCGGCGCAAAGCCGATAGACGGCGGCCTCCAAAGGTGCTCCCGACATGCTGCGTCCCGACACATTCGCGCTGACCGCGCTGCTTGCGCTGTTGACGGCGCTCGGACCGCTCGCGGTCGACATGTATCTGCCGTCATTTCCCGAGATCGGGCGGGTGCTCGGCGCCTCGCCGGCGACCGTGCAGCTCACGCTGTCGCTTTATCTGATCTCCTACGCGGCGGGCCAGGTGATCTACGGCCCACTGTCGGATCGTTTCGGGCGCATTCCGGTGATGCGGTTTGCGCTCATCGTCTATTGCGTCGCCTCAGCTGCCTGCGCGGCGGCGCCGAACATCGAATTGCTGCTGACTGCGCGCGCCGTGCAGGCGCTCGGCTCCTCCGGCGCCATCGTGCTGGCGCGCGCGATCGTGCGCGATCTTTATTCCGGGGCGCGCGCCGGGCGCGAATTGTCGCTGATGGGCGCCATCATGGCGCTGGCGCCGGTCGGCGCGCCGATGATCGGCGGCGCGCTGCAGAGCGCATTCGGCTGGCATTCGCACTTCGTCCTGCAGCTCGCGATCGGCCTGATCGCCGTCGTCGTCGTATGGCGCAAGCTGCCGGAGACATTGCGCAGCCGCACGCCCGGGCCGTTCTCGTTACCAGCGATCATCGCCGGCTACGCGATCATCATGCGCAATCGCGCGGTGCTCGCCTATGTGGGGATCCTGTCCGCGAGCTTTGCCGGCGTGTTTGCGTGGATCTCCGGTTCGTCCTTCGTGCTGCAGGACATCTATCACCTCTCGGCGCTCTCCTTCGGACTGGCGTTCGCGGCGGCGAGCGGCGGCTATCTCGCCGGCACCGCGCTCGCAACCCGCATCGTGGCGCCGCTCGGGCTCGACCGGACCATCGGCTTTGGCTGCCTCGCGCTTGGCGTTGGCGGCATTGGATCGGCGATCAGTGTCGCGGCGAGTGCCTCGCCGATCCCGCTCGTTGCGGCGGTTGCGATCTATGCGCTCGGCATGGGGCTGGTGCAGCCGCAGTCGATCGCCGGCGCCATGATGCCGTTTCCGGACCGCGCCGGCACGGCCTCCTCGCTGCTCGGCGTCTCGCAGATGATCTGCGCGGCGATCAGTGGCATCGTGGTCGGTCAGTTGCTCGGCACGAGCGCGTGGCCGGTCGCCATCCCGCTGACGATTTTCGGATGCCTGACGCTGCTGCTTTGGGCCATCTCGCGCGGCGTGCGTGCGCGTGCGGTGAGCACGCATGGACATCGCTGATGCGACGTCAGCGCCGCCCGAATAGATTGTCGAAGAAGTTGCCGCCCGATGAGGTATTCGAGACCGGCTGCGCGCGTGCTTCCTGGCCACCGATGGCACCCGGCGGACGCGGAACGCCCGACGACGGCACCGGCGCAGTCGCGACCCGCTGCGGCTGCGCTTGCGGCGGTGGCGGCGGGATGTAGCCGTATTGCGGCTGCATCGCTGATGCCGCGCGTGGCTGCGGCGGCGAGGCCACGCGCGAGGGCGGCGCGCGCGGCGCCAGCGCCAGCGATGCCGGCGGCAACGGCGCCGACACCACTTGCGAGGAGCGCGGCGCGGGAGCGCGGACCGGAGCAGGCGTCGGCGGCATGATGGCGACCGGCGGACGCGGCGGCGCCAGCGAACGCATATCGTCCTCACGGCTCATCGGCGTTGAGACGGTCGACGGCGACAATATCGGTGCAAGCATCGAGGTGAGCGGATTGGAAGGCAGAGCGACCGGCGGTGTGCCCGGCTGCTGTGCGGACGGATCGACCGTGCGGCCCGCCATGCCGGGCAGATCCGCCATCGGCAGGCCCTGATGCGCGGCCGCCATGAAGTGATTCCAGATGTCCGCCGGCATCGCGCTGCCGGTCAGCTTCTTGGTCGACGTATTGTCGTCATTGCCGAGCCAGACGCCGGTAACCAGATGGCCGGTGTAGCCGATGAACCAGGCGTCGCGATAGTCCTGCGATGTGCCGCTCTTGCCGGCGGAAGGCCAGCCGGCAAGCGCGGCCTTGCGCGCGGTGCCGGAGGTGAGCGTCTCCTGCATCATCTGATTCATCATCGCGACATGGCGATCGTCGATGACGCGGCCGAGCCCCGGATTGAACGCCTTGTAGATCAGCTTATTGCCGTTCGCGATGCGCACCTTGTCGATCACGTGCGGCGCGACCGCGATGCCGCCATTGGCGAACGGCACATAGGCCGAGACCAGCTCCATCACGGAGACTTCCGAGGTGCCGAGCGCGATCGAAGCGTTCGGCTCGAGCTTCGATGCGATGCCGAGCCGGTGCGCGGTGCGCACCACCGCCTGCGGCCCGACCTCCATGGTCAGGCGCACCGACACGGTGTTGAGCGAGTTCGCCAGCGCCTTCTGCAAGGTCACGGGGCCGAGATATTCATGCGTGTAGTTCTCCGGCTTCCAGCCCTTCACCTCGATCGGCTTGTCGTCGCGGATCGTCTCCGGCGTCAGCCCGCGCTCGAGCGCCGTGAGATAGACGAACGGCTTGAACGCCGACCCGGGCTGGCGCCGCGCCGCCACCGCGCGATTGAACTGGCTGTCCGCATAGTTCCTGCCGCCGACCAGCGCGCGCACCGCGCCCTGCGGCGTCATCACCACCATGGCGCCTTGCTCGACATCGAACTTCGCGCCCTTGGCGTTGAGCTCGTCCAGCAGCGCCTTCTCGGCGCCCGCCTGCAGGGCTGGATCGATCGTGGTCTCGACCACGATGTCCTGCTCGACGCGTCCGACCACGTCATTGAGCACGTCCATCACCCAGTCGGCAACGTAGTTGATCGACCCGCCGGCCGACTGCTTGGCGATTTTGGGCGCGCTTGCGATCGCGCCCTTGGCGGCCGCGTCGGTGACGAAGCCGGCGTCCGACATCGCGGCGAGCACGACTTGCGCGCGCCGCTCCGCGCCATCGTAGTTGCGCGTCGGCGCAAGTTTCGACGGCGACTTGACCAGCCCGGCCAAGAGCGCGGCTTCGGACAGCGTCACGCTGCGCGCCGACTTGCCGAAATAGCGCTGTGCCGCGGCCTCGACGCCGTAGGCGCCGGAGCCGAAATAAACGCGGTTGAGATAGAGATCGAGAATCTCGTCCTTGGTGAACTTGCGTTCGAGCCAGACCGCGAGGATCGCCTCCTGCAGCTTGCGCCAGATCGTGCGCTCCTGGGTCAGGAACAAGTTCTTGGCGAGCTGCTGCGTGATGGTCGAGCCGCCCTGCGACACGCCACGGCGCAGGACATTCGCCGCGAGTGCGCGCCCCACGCCGACCGGGTCGACGCCGTAGTGCGAATAGAAGCGACGGTCCTCGATGGCGAGGAATGCCTTCGGCAAGAACGGCGGCATGTCGCGCAGCGCGACCGCAGCCCCGCCCATCTCGCCACGCGTTGCCAGCACGCGGCCGTTGAGGCCGACGATCTGGATCGAGGGCGGACGCTTGGGCACCTCGAGCGACTGGATCGGCGGCAGATGCGCCGCGACCCATCCGATCACGCCAATCACGCCGATGAAGGCCCATAACCCGAGCACCAGCGTCCAATAGGCCATGCGGCCGAGCAGCGAGCGCTGCTTGCCTCCGCCACCCCTGGATTTCTTTTTCTTCTTGCGCGAACCGGTTTTTGCCGGGCGCTCGTCGGAGCGCGCGCCATCGCGCGCCGCATCCATCGAGGGCTCGCGGCGCTCCTGACTTCTGACTTGTACGCCCGCCATACCCGTCCCTACCCGGCCTCCGATACGCGGAAGACCACGGCAAAGAAGCTAAAGGGCGCGGTTTAATGCCCGGTTAAGCATTCACCTGCCGCTACTGGAACCCTTTGGCGTTGCCGCGAAGCAACAGCCATTGAGCGAAGCTGCGGGCCGCGGTCGGGTAATCGTGACAAGGGACGCTCTTTCCTGCTTAGTAGCCGCACCGGGGGGCCGGCGCGTAACAGGGACATTTCATATGCATAAGACCGTCGTTCTGCTGCTCAGCGCAGCTTTCGTCGCCACTTTGCCGTCGATCGCGTCGGCCAAGAAGATGAAGCATCGGCATCATCGCGAGGCCGCCGTCGTGCAGGCCTATAACGATCAGAACAGCGGCCCGCGCTTCCTCGGCGCCGCGCTGCATCAGCTCGTCGTTCCGCTCGAGGTCACCTTCGCGCCGCGTCAGTACTAAGTCCGGCCATTCCGGGGCGCGAGCGCAGCAAGCGAGCCCGGAATTCATAAATCGCAGGCGGCGCGATACGCGGCCTGCGATTTATTTTGCCTGAATGCCTGGGTATCGGCTCCGGCCGCACACCGGCAGGGCTCCGCGCAACGGTCTCAACCCGCCTTCGCGGCCTTGCGCTCGTCTTCGGTGAACAACGGCAGCAGCGCGCGCTTGATCGCGGCCTGACGCGACGGCGAGGTGATCTGCGCGCCGAGCAGATCGGTCACGTAGAAGACGTCGACCACGCGCTCGCCGAAGGTCGCGACATGCGCCGAGGCGATATTGAGGTTGAGCTTGGAGATCGTCGCGGTCAGCTCGTGCAACAGGCCGGGACGATCGAGCCCGGTGACCTCGACCACCGTGTAGCGGTTGGACCACTGGTTGTTGAGCATCACTTCCGGCTCGACCGCGAACGCCTTCAGCCGTCCCTTGCGTGCGGTGCGCTTCGCCATCACGTCAGGCAGGCGCAACTCGCCGCGCAAAGCTTTTTCGATCGAATCCGCGATCCGCATCGCGCGGCGCGCCTCGTCCTCGTTGTGCTCGAACTCGCGCGAGATCGCGATGGTGTCGAGCGCCAGCCCATCGGTCGTCGTAAAGATCTGCGCGTCGACGATGTTCGCGCCAGTGGCGGCGCAGGCGCCCGCGATCACCGACAGCAGCCGCGGATGGTCGGGCGCCAGCACGGTCAGCTCCGTTACGCCGCGCGCCGCATCGAAGCCGACGCCGGTCGCCACGTCCTTGCCGGCCGCCTGCGCGGACTTGAGGAAATGCGCATTTGAAACCTTGTGCGCCAAATCGACCTTGAGCCAGTAGGCCGGATAGTGCCGCGCCACATAGGCGTCGAGCTCGGGCGCCGACCAATCCTTCATCTCGGCGCGGAATTCGGCTTGCGCCAGCGCGACGCGCTTCTGCCGGTTCACTTCCGAGAAGCCGCCGGTGAGAACCGGCTCGGTCTCGTAATACAGCGTGCGCAGAAGCTGCGCCTTCCAGGAATTCCACACGCCGGGCCCGACCGCGCGGATATCCGCCGTGGTCAGGATCAGCAGCAGCTTCATCCGCTCGAGCGATTGCACGGTGGCGGCGAAATTCTCGATCGTCTTGCGATCCGAGAGGTCGCGCGACTGCGCAATCGAGGACATAACGAGGTGTTGCTCGATCAGCCACGCCACCGTGTCGGTTTCGGCCGGCGACAACCCGAGCCGCGGACAGAAGCGGCGCGCGATCCGCGCGCCCGCGATCGAATGGTCCTCGATGCGGCCCTTCGCGATGTCGTGCAGGAACAGCGCCACGTAGAGAAGCGCGCGATGCGGCTTCTGGATCGTCTTCATCAGTTCGGAGGCGAGCACGTATTCATCCGAGCCGCCGGCCTCGATGTCGGCCAGGATGCCGATGCAGCGCAGCAGGTGCTCATCCACCGTATAGTGGTGATACATGTTGAACTGCATCATCGCCACGATGCGGCCGAAGGCGCGCACGAAGCGGCCGAGCACGCCAGCCTCGTTCATCCGGCGCAGCACCACCTCGGCGCCCTCACTGGTGAGGATCTCGAAGAACAGGCTGTTCGCCTGCTTGTCCTCACGCACCTTCTGATCGATCAGCTTGAGCGAGCGCGACGCCGTGCGCATCGCGTCGGGATGGAACGCCAGATTGTGCTTCTGCGCGAGACGAAACAGGCGGATGAGATTGACCGGATCGCGGCGAAACGCCCCGCCGTCCGCGATAGTGATGCGATTGTGATCGACCACGAAATCGTCCGAGTCGAGCACGATGCGGCGCGGACGCGGCTTGAAGCGCGCCATCACGCGATCGAGCACCGGTACCGGCTTGGCCTCGCGCTCCTCCAGGCCCGCGCACAGGATCGCCGTCAGGTCGCCGACGTCTTTCGCGACCAGGAAGTAATGCTTCATGAAGCGTTCGACGTCGCGCATGCCGGGATGCGCCGTATAGCCGAGCCGCACCGCGATTTCGCGCTGGATGTCGAACGACAGCCGCTCCTCGGCTCTACCGGTGACAAAATGCATGTGACAGCGCACCGCCCAGAGGAAATCCTCGGCGCTACGGAACATCTGGTATTCCTCGGCGTCGAACACGCCGCTCGCGATCAACTCGTCCGGTTCGCGCACGCGGTAGACGTATTTGGCGATCCAGAACAGCGTGTGCAGGTCGCGCAGGCCGCCTTTGCCTTCCTTCACATTCGGCTCGACCAGGTAGCGCGACTGGCCGGC
>JBBWZU010000199.1:0-4023 GCA_039649225.1 Hyphomicrobiales bacterium
CAGAAGGCGGAAGGCTTGATTGCGGCCGGCACGATGCAGCCGCCGGGGCTTGCCGAGGTCGAGCGCGCCAAGCGCGATGGCCGCTGGGAGCGCGCCTATGATGGGGCGCGCGCCGCCAGCGTGCCGCCGGATCTTGTCGCCGCGTTTGCCCGCAATGCCCGCGCCCGCGCGTTCTTTGAAAAGCTCGACGGCGCCAATCGCTATGCGATCCTCTATCGGGTGCAGACCGCCAAGAAGCCGGAGACGCGTGCCGCGCGCATCACGCGCTTCGTCGCGATGTGCGCGCGCGGCGAAACGATCCATCCGCAGGCGAAGAAGAAATAAGCCGGAGCGGTCAGGCGCGTCGGCATAGTCTTGCCGACGCGCTGGTCCGGCGCCGGCGGATTTTGGCCGATTCACGCCTTGCTAACCATCTAAGTGATTGGCAAAGCTAGTGGATCGGATGGCATGGCGCTTGCGAATGCGCTGCGCGGAAATGCGTCGGTTCCCCCAGGGCGCTTTCTCTTGCCGGGACAACGTCTGAGCCCCGGCCTGCTGGCCCCGGTTGGCATTTCAGGATGCGGCCGGGGCCATTTTTCTTGGACGGAGTTCCTTGGCGGCCGCCCGCGCCCGCCTCGCATCCCTCTCATCCAGCCATGTCGCTCCGCGACCCCGCTTGACTCGACGCCTGGTCTCTCGTATTAAACCAATAGGTTACATAACCGGATGGTTCAATACCCGATGCAGACCGATCCTCTCAGCGCAACCTTCTCGGCTCTCGCGGATCCGACGCGGCGGGCGATCCTGGCGCGGCTGGCGCTCGGCGAGACCACGGTGTCGGAGCTTGCCGAGCCGTTCTCGATGAGCCTGCCGGCCGTCTCAAAGCATCTGAAGGTCCTGGAGCGCGCCGGACTGATCGCGCGCGGCCGCGAGGCGCAGTGGCGTCCGTGCCGCATCGAGGTGAATGCGCTCAAGCCGGTCGACGACTGGCTCGAAAACTATCGGCGGCTCTGGGAGGAGCGCTTTGACCGTCTCGATGTCTATTTGAAGGAGTTGCAAGCGCAGGAAACGGAAGGGCAAAGCGAGACATCAAGCCAGAAGCCCCAAAAATCCAAGAAGGAGACGAAACATGGCCGCAAGAAATAACGTCGCGATGCTCGACGAGCGCACGCTTGTCATGACACGCGTGTTCGATGCGCCGGTCAGTCTCGTGTGGCAGGCATGGACGCAAAGCGAGCACATCAGCAAATGGAGCGCGCCGCGCGGCTTCACGATCCCGCATTCGGAAGGCGATCTGCGCCCCGGCGGAAAATGGCGCTGCTGCATGCGCGCACCCGACGGCAAGGAGCTTTGGCTCGGCGGCATCTATCGCGAGATCGTTCCGAGCCAGCGCATTGTCATGACCCATGCGTGGGACGACGAGAGCGGCAGGCCCGGCCCCGAAACCATTGTGACGGTGCAGTTCTGGGATCTGGGAAGCAAGACAAAAGTCGTGCTGGAGCAGACCGGCTTCGATTCGATTCAGTCGCGCGACGGACATGCAGGCGGATGGGGTGAATGCTTCGATCTGCTCGCCGAGCATCTCGCGACGATGCGCTCCTGAGTTCGGTTTTCAAGGAAGGGAAGGAAGAAGATATGGACGCGATCACCAAGCACAAGATGACGTTGACTTTGCCGTCGGATGTTGAATTCCGCATCACGCGCACGTTCGATGCGCCCGCCGCGCTCGTGTTTCGCGCCTGGACCGAAGCGAAACATCTGCCGCAATGGTACGGCTGCAGCCCGGCCGGCCTGACGAAGTGCGACGTCGACCTGACGGTGAACGGCGGATATCGCTACACCATGACGCAGCCGCAGGGCGGCGCGGGCACAATCTTTGGCGTCTATCGCGAGATCGCCGCGCCGGAGCGCCTCGTCTATACGCTCGGCTTTGTCACCGACGGGTTCCTCGCGCCGAATGCACTCGCCACCGTGACGTTCATCGAGGCGAATGGCCGCACCACGCTGACCAGCACCGTCTGGCATAATTCCAAGACTGACCGCGATGCGCACCTAGCGTCAGGTGTCGAGGGCGGCGCCGCCCTATCGCTCGACCGGCTCGAGGCGCACGTCCGCACGATGAGCTGAGCTAAATCGGCCGGATTCGTCCCCCAGACTCCCCCGCTGGGTTCCGGCCCGCCCGGCCGGCAGGACACGAAAAAATATCTTCGTCGCCCTGTCGGCTGCGGCACTTCTCGTTCGTCCTTGGAACAATCAGGAGCAATCCGAATGCTTTACGCCATCCTTTGCTATCACGAAGAAGACGTTGTCTGCTCCTGGAGCAAGGAACAGGACGACGCCGTCATGGCCAAGCTGAAGGTCGTGCACGGCAAGCTCGCCGAACAGGGCCGGCTCGGTCCCGTCGCGCGCCTCCTGCCGACAACGGCCGCCACCACGCTGCGCAAGAACGAGCCGCCGCTGGTGATCGACGGGCCGTTCGCCGAAACCAAGGAGCAGTTGCTCGGTTTTTACGTGGTCGAGTGCGAGAAGCTCGACGATGCGCTGACCGTCGCGCGCGATCTTGGCCAGGCGAACCCGGGCGGTTCCTATGAGATCCGCCCGATCGGCGTATTCATGCCGGGGACGCATGCCGCATGACTGATATTGCCTGGACCGAAGCGGCGCTGACCTCCGCCCGCCCCCAGGCGCTCGGCGCATTGCTGCGCTATTTCCGCGATCTCGATACAGCCGAAGAGGCATTTCAGGAAGCCTGCCTGCGCGCGCTCAAGACCTGGCCGCAGAACGGCCCGCCGCGCGATGCCGCGGCCTGGCTGATCATGGTCGGGCGCAATGTCGCGATCGATTCCGTGCGGCGCGGCCGCAAGCAGGAGGCGCTGCCCGACGAGGAAGCGATTTCCGATCTCGGCGACGCCGAAAGCGAAATCGCCGAACGGCTCGACGGCTCGCAATATCGCGACGACATCCTGCGGCTACTGTTCATTTGCGGCCATCCGGACCTGCCGGCGACGCAGCAGATCGCGCTCGCGCTGCGCATCGTCTCGGGCCTGACCGTGAAGCAGATTGCGCGCGCGTTTCTGGTGACCGAGAGCGCAATGGAGCAGCGCATCACGCGCGCCAAGTCCAAGGTTGCGTCCGCCGCCGTGCCGTTCGAGACGCCGGGCGCGGTCGAACGCTCCGAACGCCTCGCTGCCGTCGCCGCGATGGTCTACCTCATTTTCAACGAAGGTTATTCGGCGGCCGGCAGCGGTGACGAAAGCCGCGCCGCGCTGTGCGACGAGGCGATCCGTCTGGCGCGCCTGCTGCTGCGGCTGTTTCCCGCCGAGCCCGATATCATGGGGCTGACCGCGCTGTTTCTGCTTCAGCACGCGCGCACGCCGGCGCGCCACGATGCGGACGGGCAGGTCATCCTGCTTGATGATCAGGATCGTACGCTCTGGAACGCCGCGATGATCGCCGAGGGGCTGGCGCTGATCGACAAGGCGATGCGCCACCGGCGGCCGGGGCCCTATCAGCTGCAGGCCGCGGTCGCGGCGCTCCACGCCAGGGCCGCCAGGCCCGAGGACACCGATTGGGCCGAGATCGACGTGCTCTACGCCGTGATGGAGCGCATGCAGCCCTCGCCGGTGATCACGCTCAATCGGGCCGTCGCGGTATCCAAAGTCCACGGTCCGCAGGCCGCGCTCGACATGATCGAGCCGCTGGCGCCCAAGCTTTCGGGCTATTTCCATTTCTTCGGCGTCAAGGGCGGCCTCTTGATGCAACTCGGACGCGACAAGGAGGCGCGCGTTGCCTTCGATCAGGCGATTGCGCTCGCCAATACGGCCGCCGAGGCCGCGCACATCCGCATGCATCTCGACCGCCTGCAGCGCGACAGCGCCCCCGCCCGGGCGGGACAAAAATAATTCGGAAAAGAACGTATGCCGATGTCGGAAATCGAAAGCGCCGTTCGTCCTTGGGATACGCAACGCAATTCACAGGCGGACACCATGTCACATTCGCTGATCGGCGCAGATCGCACGACGCACCTGAAGATCGTCGCCGTCG
>JBBWZU010000202.1:0-5792 GCA_039649225.1 Hyphomicrobiales bacterium
AGCCGGCACGATCCCGCTCTCGCTGTGGGACTACGAGTCACGCCTGAAGGAAGGCGACCGCATGATCTTCGCAGCGTTCGGCGGCGGGTTCACCTGGGCGGGAGCGTATGTCACGTGGGGTTATGACGGGGCGGATACCACGCCATAAGGCATGTGGCGCGATCCTCGCATAACGAAAAAAGGCCGGGACATGTCCCGGCCTCTTCGTCTCGGCGCAATGCGGTGGAAGTTACTTCCGTCTTGAAATCGGCGCGTATTCGCGCCGCGTCGCGCCGGTGTAGAGCTGGCGTGGGCGGCCGATCTTCTGGCTCGGATCCTCGATCATTTCCTTCCACTGCGCGATCCAGCCGACCGTGCGGGCGACCGCGAACAGCACCGTGAACATCGTGGTCGGGAAGCCCATCGCCTTGAGGGTGATGCCCGAATAGAAGTCGACGTTCGGGTAAAGCTTCTTCTCGATGAAGTACTCGTCCGAGAGCGCGATGCGTTCCAGCTCCATCGCGACGTCGAGCAGCGGATCGTCCTTGATGCCGAGCTCATTGAGCACTTCGTGCGCGGTGCGCTGCATGATCTTGGCGCGCGGATCGTAGTGCTTGTAGACGCGATGGCCAAAGCCCATCAGGCGGAAGCTGTCGTTCTTGTCCTTCGAGCGCTTGATGTATTCGGGAATGCGGTCGACACTGCCGATCTCGCCCAGCATTTTCAGCGCGGCTTCGTTCGCGCCGCCATGCGCCGGGCCCCACAGGCAGGCAATGCCGGCCGCGATGCAGGCGAAAGGGTTGGCGCCCGAGGAGCCCGCAAGGCGAACCGTCGAGGTCGAGGCGTTCTGCTCGTGATCGGCGTGCAGGATGAAGATGCGGTCCATCGCGCGTGCCAGCACCGGGTTCGGCTTGTACTCCTCGCACGGCACCGCAAAGCACATGCGCAGGAAGTTGGTCGCAAAATCGAGATTGTTCTGCGGGTACACGAACGGCTGGCCGATCGAATACTTGTAGGCCATCGCCGCCAGCGTCGGCATCTTGGCGATCATGCGCATCGAGGCGATCATGCGCTGCAGCGGATCGGAGATGTCGGTACTGTCGTGATAGAACGCCGCCAGCGCGCCGACCGAACCGCACATCACCGACATCGGATGCGCGTCGCGGCGGAAACCCTGGAAGAAGCGGGTCATCTGCTCGTGCACCATCGTGTGATGGTTCACCCGATAGTCGAAGTCGGTCTTCTGCGCCTTGGTCGGCAGTTCGCCGTAGAGCAGCAGATAGCAAGTCTCCAGGAAATCGCCGTTCTCGGCCAGTTGCTCGATCGGGTAGCCGCGATAGAGCAGGATGCCTTCATCGCCGTCGATGTAGGTGATCTTGGATTCGCACGAGCCGGTCGACGTAAAGCCGGGGTCGTAGGTGAACATGCCGGTCTGGGCATAGAGCTTGGAGATATCCATCACGTCGGGGCCGATGGTGCCCCCGTAGATCGGAAAGTCCCAGCTCTTGTCGCCGACGGTGACCTTGCCGGATTTGGTGTTCGCCCCGTGAGCGGCGGGAGTTTTGGCGTCCATGATCGAGCCCTCGAAAGACTGCTGCCCGTGCGGCGATTGCGGCGGGCTTGACCCGACCGCCTTTCCACCCCGGCAGGCGTGCGGTGCAGCAAATGGGATAAATCTTCAGGTATCCCATTCGACGGGGCGCCGCAAGATGCCGCCCGCGCGGCGCAGTGCAGCCCTTCACCCGCCGCAACCGTTACGGCTTTGTAATATCAGTAGTCTGACGGACGCGCCGGCTTATCCGATGGCCTGATCGCCGAGCCTTGCAAGGCTCTCGGCTTTGCCCAATACCGCCAGCACGTCGAAAATACCGGGCGAGGTGGTGCGGCCGGTCAGCGCCGCGCGCAGCGGCTGCGCCACGGCGCCGAGCTTCACGCCGGAGCGCTCGGCAACCGCGCGGACCGCGGCCTCGGCGCCTTGTGCGCTCCATGGGTCGACCATGGCGAGATCGCGCGTCAGGCTGCCGAGCAACGAGCGCGCCTCCGGGGTGATCAGCGCCTTCGCCTTGTCGTCGAGCAGGATCGGCCTGTCCGCATAGAGGAAGCGCGCGCTCTCGATCAGCTCGACCAGGGTCTTGGCGCGCTCCTTCAGCCCGGGCATGGCGGCGATGAGCTTGGCGCGCAGCGCCGGGTTCAGCTTGCCGGCCAATTCCGCGCCGTTGGGCAGATGCGGCAGCAGCTTCTCGATTTCGGTCACGAGATCCTGGTCCGCCATCTGGCGGATGTAATGGCCGTTGAGATTGTCGAGCTTGGCAAGATCCAGCCGCGCCGGCGCGCGGCCGATGGCGGCAAGGTCGAACGCCTTGATCAGCTCGTCGGTCGAAAAGATCTCCTGGTCGCCATGCGCCCAGCCGAGCCGGACCAGGTAGTTGCGCATCGCCTCGGGCAGGTAGCCCATCGCCCGATAGGCCTCAATGCCGAGCGCGCCGTGGCGCTTGGAGAGCTTGGCGCCGTCCGGCCCGTGGATCAACGGGATATGCGCCATCACCGGCACGCTCCAGCCGAGCGCCTCGTAGATCTGCTTCTGGCGCGCCGCGTTGGTCAGATGATCGTCGCCGCGGATGATGTGCGTCACCCCCATGTCGTGGTCGTCGACCACGACGGCGAGCATGTAGGTCGGGTTGCCGTCCGAGCGCAGCAGCACCAGATCGTCGAGGTTCTCGTTCTGCCAGGTGACGCGGCCCTGCACCTGATCCTCGATCACGGTTTCGCCGGTGAGCGGCGCTTTCAGGCGGATCACCGGCTGCACGCCGGCCGGCGCATCGGCCGGATCGCGGTCGCGCCAGCGTCCGTCATAGAGCTTGGAGCGCCCTTCGGCGCGCGCCTTCTCGCGCATCTCGGTCAGCTCTTCGGCGCTCGCATAGCACCGATAGGCATTGCCGGAGCTAAGCATCTGCTCGACCACCTCGCGGTGGCGCGCGGCGCGCGCGAACTGATGCACCGGCCCGCCGTCCCACTCGAGGCCGAGCCAGGTGAGGCCGTCGAAGATCGCGGCGATCGCTTCTTCCGTCGAGCGTGCGCGGTCGGTGTCTTCGATGCGCAGCAGGAACTTGCCGGCGCGCCCGCGCGCATAGAGCCAGTTGAACAGCGCGGTGCGGCCGCCGCCGATATGCAGGAAACCGGTCGGGGATGGGGCAAAACGGGTGACGATCTCGGTCATGGCGGCGATGGCAATCTCCGGCCTCATACTGAGGAGCCTCCGAAAGGACGCGTCTCGAAGCATGGCCACTCAGGCATTCGGCCATCCTTCGAGACGCCCGCCTTCGGCGGGCTCCTCAGGGATGAGGATTGTGTTATTGGCGCCCCTGTACCACAGCTTTCGGCAAGTCGCGACAAGCGCGCGCCCGCGCACACAGGGCAATGTGTGTGGCCCGCGCTCAGACGGCAGGGGTTAGGTCACTTCGGAACACGACTGCCAAGTCAGATTGTACTCTTCGGGAAATGGGCCGTCCTGACCGGCGCCCGGACCCTCGCCATAGCGCTCGCCGTTGCGGCGGCTGATTTTCCCCGCGCCCGCAATGCCCTCTCGGAGCATGACCTGGCGCACCATTTCGGGGATCAGGACCATGCCGACATACTTGCCGAGACATTCGTGCGAGCCGAAGCCGAAATTGAAATTGTGGTACCAGTTGCGCTTTGGATTGAACTCTTCGGCCTTGTCGTAGGCATACGAATCGAACATCGCCGATTGCGACAGCAACAGCACGTTGGTGCCGCCGGGAATTTTGGTGGCGTGGTTGGTGCCTTTGGCGACCACATAGTCGCCCGAGGCCGTGCGGAACATGTAGGGGCTGATCGGAACGAAGCGAAGCGCCTCCCACACCATGGCGTCGAACTCGGACGGGTTCGCCAGCGCGGCGGTCCGCTTGACCTCGTCCAGCAAGTCCCGCCGCCGGGCGAGAAAATACTCGATCACCTGCGCGGCCGCCTGGGAGGTGGTCTCGATCGAGCCGATCAGCAGGCCGCCCGCGTTGACGCCGACGCGCGCGAGCGGGAAATCCACATCCTTGGCAAACTTGGAGCGCAGCATGCGCTTGACGATGTCGCCTTTGGGCACGGCCGGGCGCGGCTCGGCGCGCAGCAGGCGGCAGGCGAGGTTGCGGATCAGCCGCAGCGGCGCGAGCAGCATGCTGACGAGACTGCCGAGCTTGACCGCGAGACCCTTCCGGATCATCAGCACCGTGATGTAGCACTTGAGCTGCTCGCCCACCGCGGCGTGTTTTCCCACGATGTACTGGAATTGCGCCGGCGGATTGAGATCGAACGGCTGATTGTGAAACACGTCGTACTGGTTCCAGAACGACCAGGTGATCAGCTCTTTCCGGTCGATGCCATCGAGGCCGAAATACTTCTGCACCAGGTGGGCCGGGACCATGCGGCAATATTCATTGACGATCTCGATGCCGCCCTTGGCGTCGTCGAGAATCTTCTTCGCCGTTTCGGCGACGAGTTTTCGCACGCGCGGCACGTCGTCGCGATTGAGCAGGCCCTGCATCAGCGATTTTTCGCGGTAGTGCAGCGCATCGTCGTCGTGCGCCATCAGATAGCCGACGTCGGTCTCGGTCACGCCCATCTTGGGTTTGTAGAGATCGACCGTGAAGGTTTTCGGCATCTGCATGATGTCGGTGAGATCGCTGTAGAGCGAGATCAGCGTGCACTCGGACGTGACCAAAATCGGGCGCTGCTCGCGCAACTGCCGGAAGAACGGCAAGGGCTCGGTGAGCATCCAGCCACGCGCCAGTCGATATTTTTCAGTCTCGGGCGCGGCGTCGTACTCCTTCAGATAGTCCCGTGCTGCGCTGTCCATTGTGTTTCCCGTGCCCGTGAGATGCCTAGAGGGACTTCAGGTATTCGATCAGGTCCCAGACCTGGTCTTCGGTCATGCAGTCTTCGGTGGACACTGCCGCGCCGGCCGTCTGCACGCCGATCGCGCCGGGCGCGGCGGACTGGGGCTTCTTCCTGCAGAAATAGTCGTGGCCCTTGTTGGAATTGCCGGGCTGGTCGATGCTGCCGAACGGCACGCCTTTATCGACCGTAATGCCGACGTTCCTTGGATCGAACTCGCGCGCCCCGACATTGAATGACGCCGGCCGCTTGTCGACCGGATTCAACAGATCCCACAGCGTCGGGACCGAGCCATTGTGCAGGTAGGGTGCGGTCGCCCAGATGCCATTGAGCGAGCGGCCCTTGTAGGCGCCAAGGCTCGCATAGGGATCGGCGGTGGTGTCGGGCTTGTAGTCGCCGCTCTTGACGCTCTTCTTGATCGTGTTGTCGGCAAACGACATCACGAGCGCGTAAACCCACTCGACCATGCGGCGCGGCCACCATTTGTCGGCGTCGGGCGTTGCGATCACGCCCTTGGTGGCCGCGGTGAGGATCTGAACAACCGGCGCGTCCTCCTTCACGATGACGTCGCCGACGGTGGTCTCCTGATAGGTATCGGTGAAATTGCCGGACTTGCCGGTGCGCTGGACGCTGTTCTGCGCCATCTTCGGATCCGTGCCGATCCGTTCGGCATCCGACATGTGGCTGACGACGAGACGGTCCCAGGCGGACCGGTCCACCACCGTATGGCAGCCGCGGCAACGGTCGATATAGATCAGCTCGCCGCGCCGCTTCTTGTCTTCATCGAAGCGCGTGTCCTTGCCGTTGCAATAGTTCTTGTCCGACGGAGTGAGTTGCTGGCCCGTGCTTTCGGGAATGTAGTAGTCATCCTTGCCGTCGCGCCGGCAGAACGGCCATTCGGGCGATTTCAG
>JBBWZU010000850.1:0-4653 GCA_039649225.1 Hyphomicrobiales bacterium
CGCGACACAGAAAGACAACGGCAATGAACGGCCAGAATATCCGCATCCGGCTCAAGGCGTTCGATCACCGCATTCTCGATTCCTCGACGCGCGAGATCGTGAATACGGCCAAGCGCACCGGTGCTCAGGTGCGTGGACCGATCCCGCTGCCGACCAAGATCGAGAAGTTCACCGTCAACCGTTCGCCCCACGTCGACAAGAAGAGCCGCGAGCAGTTCGAGATGCGCACCCACAAGCGCCTCCTGGACATCGTGGACCCGACACCGCAGACGGTCGATGCGCTGATGAAGCTCGATCTGGCTGCCGGCGTCGACGTCGAAATCAAGCTCTAAGCCGTTCGTAAGGAATCGAGGACACTCCCATGCGTTCCGGTGTGATCGCACAAAAGGTCGGGATGACCCGGGTCTTCACCGAGGCTGGCGCGCATGTGCCGGTCACGGTGTTGCGGCTCGCCAACTGCCAGGTCGTTGCCCATCGCACGATGGACAAGAATGGCTATGTGGCGCTGCAGCTCGGCTCAGGCACCCGCAAGGTCAAGAACGTCACCAAGGCCGAGCGCGGCAACTTCGCGATCGCGAAGGTCGAGCCGAAGCGGACCGTGACCGAGTTTCGCGTCAGCGAAGACGCGATGATCCCGGTCGGCGCCGAGATCACGGCGGACCATTTCGTTCCGGGCCAGTTCGTCGACGTGACGGGCACCTCGATCGGTAAGGGCTTCGCCGGCGGCATGAAGCGCTGGAACTTCGGCGGTCTGCGCGCCTCGCACGGTGTGTCGGTCTCGCACCGCTCGATCGGTTCGACCGGCGGCCGTCAGGACCCCGGCAAGACCTTCAAGAACAAGAAGATGCCCGGCCACATGGGTGTCGACCGCATCACCACGCTCAATCTCAAGATCGCCCAGGTCGACGTCGAGCGCGGGCTGATCCTGATCGAGGGCGCGGTGCCGGGCGCCAAGGGCGGCTGGATCACGGTGCGCGATGCCGTGAAGAAGGCGCCGCCGAAGGACCTGCCGAAGCCCGGCAAGTTCCGCCTCGCGGGCGACAATGGCGACGGCGCGCAAGCGAAAGAAGGGGGCGCGTGATGGACCTCAAGATCACCACCCTTGAAGGCAAGGAAGCCGGCTCGGTCACGCTCAACAAGGACATCTTTGGCCTTGAGCCGCGCAAGGACCTGATCCAGCGCTGCATCGTCTGGCAGCTCGCCAAGCGCCGCGCCGGCACCCACGCGGTCAAGAACCGCGCGGACATCGCCCGCACCGGCAAGAAGTCCGGCCCGCAGAAGGGCTCGGGCGGCGCGCGTCACGGCTCGCAGCGCGCCAACCTGTTCCGCGGCGGCGGACGCTCGTTCGGTCCGCATCCGCGCGACCACGCGATCGAGCTGCCGAAGAAGGTGCGGGCGCTGGCGCTGCGCCATGCGCTCTCGGCCAAGGCCAAGGACGGCGGCATCGTGGTGATCGACGCGATCGAAACGACCGACGCCAAGACCAAGGCGCTCGCGGCGCAGTTCGGCAAGCTCGGCTTCTCCAACGCGCTGATCATCGGCGGCGCGGAGATCAACGAGAATTTCGGCCGCGCGGCGCGCAACATCCCGAACATCGACGTGCTGCCGGTTCAGGGCATCAACGTCTACGACATCCTGCGGCGCCAGAAGCTGGTTCTGACCAAGGCCGCCGTCGAGGCCCTGGAGGCACGGTTCGCATGAGCATCCCGACCGATCCGCGGCTCTACGACGTCATTCTTTCTCCGGTTATCACCGAGAAGGCGACGATCGCATCCGAGCATAACCAGGTGATCTTCAAGGTCGCCTCGACCGCGACCAAGCCGCAGATCAAGGAAGCGGTGGAGAAGCTGTTCGACGTCAAGGTGAAGGGCGTCAACACGCTCGTGCGCAAGGGTAAGCGCAAGGCCTTCCGCGGCCGCCCGGGCGTGCAGTCCGACGTCAAGAAAGCGATCGTGACCCTCGAAGAAGGTCACCGCATCGACGTGACCACCGGCTTGTAAGGCGAGACGCAATGGCACTCAAAAACTTCAACCCGGTCACGCCGAGCCAGCGCCAGCTGGTGCTCGTCGACCGTTCGGCGCTCTACAAGGGCAAGCCGGTCAAGGATCTGACCGAGGGCAAGCATTCGAGTGGCGGCCGCAACAATAACGGCCGCACCACGGTGCGCTTCCGCGGCGGCGGACACAAGAAGACCTACCGCATCGTCGACTTCAAGCGCCGTAAGCTCGACATGCCGGCGACGGTGGAGCGGCTCGAATACGATCCGAACCGCACCGCGTTTATCGCGCTGGTCAAGTATGAGGACGGCGAGCTTGCCTACATCCTGGCGCCGCAGCGCCTCGGCGTCGGCGACAGCGTGATCGCTGCCGAGCATGCGGACGTGAAGCCCGGCAATGCGATGCCGATGGCGAACATGCCGATCGGCACGATCATCCACAATATCGAGTTCAAGGTCGGCAAGGGCGGTCAGCTCGCGCGCTCGGCCGGCGCCTATGCGCAGATCGTCGGCCGCGACCAGGACTACGTCATCTTGCGGCTCAATTCGGGCGAGCAGCGTCTCGTGCTCGGCCGCTGCATGGCGAGCGTCGGGGCGGTGTCGAACCCCGATCACATGAATGCGACGATCGGCAAGGCCGGCCGCAAGCGCTGGATGGGGCGCCGTCCGCACAATCGCGGCGTGACCATGAACCCGATCGATCACCCGCACGGCGGCGGCGAAGGTCGCACCTCGGGCGGGCGACATCCGGTGACCCCGTGGGGCTTCCCCACCAAGGGCAAGAAGACGCGCAAGAACAAGACGACGCAGAAATTCATCGTGGCAAGCCGCCACGTGCGCAAGAAGAAGTAAGGGCCAAGCATCATGGCACGTTCAGTCTGGAAGGGTCCTTTCGTCGACGGCTACCTGCTCAAGAAGGCGGAAGCCGCGCGCGGCGCTCCGCGTCACGAGATGATCAAGATCTGGAGCCGTCGTTCGACCATCCTGCCGCAGTTCGTCGGGCTGCTGTTCGGCGTCTACAACGGTCACAAGCATATCCCGGTCAACGTCACCGAGGAGATGGTCGGCCACAAGTTCGGCGAGTTCGCGCCGACCCGGACCTTCTTCGGCCACTCGGCCGACCGCAAGGCGAAACGCGCTTAAAGTTTTAAGGAACGCTGGCGATGAGCAAGAAAGCGCATGAGCGCGCCCTCGACGAGAACGAGGCACAGGCGGTGGCCAAGATGCTCCGGGTGAGCCCGCAGAAGCTCAACCTGGTCGCCGGCCTGATCCGCGGCAAGAAGGTCGCGTCCGCGCTCGCGGACCTGGAATTTTCGCGCAAGCGAATCGCCAAGGATGTGCGCAAGTGCCTCCAGTCGGCGATCGCGAATGCCGAGAACAACCACGATCTCGACATCGACGATCTCGTCGTTGCCGAGGCGCATGTGGGTAAAGCCATCGTGCTCAAGCGCTTCTCGCCGCGCGGTCGCGGCCGCATGGGCAAGATCATGAAGCCGTTCGCCAACCTCACCATCGTGGTGCGGCAGGTCGAGGAAACGGCCGCGCAGGCCAAGGCGTAAGGTCGGAGAGAGATCATGGGTCAAAAAGTCAATCCGATCGGTCTTCGTCTGGGCATCAACCGGACGTGGGATTCGCGCTGGTACTCGGGCAAGAACGACTACGGCAAGCTGCTGCACGAGGACATGGCGATCCGCAAGGAGCTGTCCGCGGCGCTCAAGCAGGCGGCGGTGTCGAAGATCGTGATCGAGCGCCCGCACAAGAAGTGCCGCGTGACGATCCAGTCCGCGCGTCCCGGCGTCGTCATCGGCAAGAAGGGCGCCGACATCGAGAAGCTGCGCAAGACGGTCGCCAAGCTCACCGACTCGGACGTCGTCATCAACATCGTGGAAATCCGCAAGCCCGAGCTCGACGCCCAGCTGGTGGCTGAATCGATCTCCCAGCAGCTCGAGCGCCGCGTCGCGTTCCGCCGTGCCATGAAGCGCGCCGTGCAGTCGGCGATGCGCCTTGGCGCGGAAGGCATCCGCATCAACTGCGCGGGCCGTCTCGGCGGCGCCGAGATCGCGCGCACGGAATGGTACCGCGAAGGCCGCGTGCCGCTGCACACCTTGCGCGCCGACGTCGACTTCGGCGTTTCGACCGCGTTCACCACCTACGGCACCTGCGGCGTGAAGGTGTGGATCTTCAAGGGCGAGATCCTCGAGCACGATCCGATGGCGCAGGACAAGAAGATGGCCGAAGGCGACCAGGGTCGCCCGCGCCGCGACGCGGCGTAAGCCCGAGACATAGGACAGAGAGCAGTCAATCATGCTGCAACCGAAGAAAACCAAGTTCCGCAAGGCGCACAAAGGCCGCATCAAGGGCCTTGCGACCAGCGGCGCCTCGCTCGCCTTCGGCGAGTACGGCCTCAAAGCGGTCGAGCCGGAGCGCCTGACGGCGCGCCAGATCGAAGCCGCGCGCCGTGCGCTCACGCGCCACATGAAGCGCGCCGGCCGGGTCTGGATCCGCGTGTTCCCGGACGTGCCGGTGAGCAAGAAGCCGCTCGAAGTGCGCATGGGTTCGGGCAAGGGCGCGGTCGAATACTGGGTGGTCCGGATCAAGCCCGGCCGCATCCTGTTCGAGCTCGACGGCGTGCCGGTTGGGCTCGCCAAGGAGGCGCT
>JBBWZU010000854.1:0-3468 GCA_039649225.1 Hyphomicrobiales bacterium
GGCGACACCGTGGTCATCAACTGCAGGATGATCGAGGCCGAGATGTACGGCATGATGTTCAGGGCGAAGATCGCCATCCGGTGGATGCCGCCACCGGAGAACATGTTGAACATGCCGAGAATGCCGCCGGCCTGGGTCTTGAACAGCTGTTCCCAGGCGGAAGGATCGATACCGGGCAGCGGGATGTAGGTGCCGAGCCGGTAGACCAGCAGCGCGCCGAGCGTGAACCAGATGCGCTTCTTGAGTTCCTCGGCCTTCGCCAGAGCGCCGAAGTTGAGGTTTGCCGCTAATTGTTCTGCTGCCGAGACCATGGCCCACCGCTCCGGAAAACGCCCCCCAACGATATGGGGATCAGGCCGCCGATTCGCCCGCCTCGTCCTTCTTCGGTGCCAAAATCGTGACCGAGCCGCCGGCTTTCTCGACCGCCGCGACCGCCGACTTGGAGGCACCCCAGACCGAGAATTCTACCTTGGCCTTCAGCTCGCCCATGCCGAGCAGGCGCACGCCGTCCTTGGCGCGGCGCAGCACGCCGGCCTTGATCAGCGCCTCGGCGTCCACGGTTGCCGAGATGTCGAGCTTCTTGGCGTCGATCGCCTGCTGAATGCGGTCGAGATTGACCTCGTTGAACTTCAGCCCGAACGGCTTGTTGAAGCCGCGCTTCGGCAGGCGCCGATGCAGCGGCATCTGGCCACCCTCGAAGCCCTTGATGCGCACGCCTGAGCGCGCCGTCTGGCCCTTGCCGCCGCGGCCGCCGGTCTTGCCGACGCCCGAGCCGATGCCGCGGCCGATCCGCACGCGCTTCTTGTGGGCGCCGGGGTTATCGGTGATCTCGTTGAGCTTCATGACATCGTCCTCAAAATTCTCTTCTGCTCGCGCGGCGCGATCTCTTTGATCGCCACGCGGCTTACTTAGCCTCGACCACGCGGACGAGATGCTGCACTTTCGCGATCATGCCGCGCGTCGCCGGCGTGTCGGGCAATTCCCGCACGCGCGAAATCTTGTTCAGCCCAAGCCCGATCAGGGTCTCGCGCTGCGAATGATGGCGCCGCTGCGGGCTGCCGGTCTGCTCGACCTTGATGGTTTTCGTCGCTGCCATGATCGTCACTCTGTCTTGAGCCTGCCGCTTCAGCTTGCCGCCTCCCTTGGCCCTCCCCCGCGCGCGGGAGAGGAACAGGAAGGTCTCAATCCGCCATCGCTTCGCTGTCGACGCCGGTGCGCCGCTGCTGCAGCGTCGAGACCTTGATGTTGCGCCGCTGCGCCACCGAGCGCGGCGAATCCTGGTGCTTGAGCGCGTCGAAGGTCGCGCGCACCATGTTGTAGGGGTTCGAGGACCCGATCGACTTCGCCACCACGTCCTGCACGCCGAGCGCATCGAACACCGCGCGCATCGGACCGCCCGCGATGATGCCGGTGCCGGGAGGCGCCGCGCGCAGATGGACCTTGCCGGCGCCGTGACGGCCGTCGACGTCGTGATGCAGCGTACGGCCTTCGCGCAGCGGAACGCGGATCAGATTGCGCTTGGCGGCATCGGTCGCCTTGCGGATCGCCTCCGGTACCTCGCGCGCCTTGCCGTGGCCGTGACCGACCCGGCCCTTCTGGTCGCCGACAATGACGAGGGCCGCAAAGCCGAAGCGCCGGCCGCCCTTCACCACCTTCGCCACACGGTTGATGTGGACGAGCTTGTCGATGAACTCGCTCGGCTCTTCCCGTTCGCGGGAGCGAGAGCGATCGCGTTGGTGCGGTTCACGTGCCATGGATCATGTTCCTTCGGGCAACCGCCCGCTGTCCTTTAAAACTTCAAGCCTGCTTCGCGCGCCGCGTCCGCCAGCGCCTTGACGCGGCCGTGATACAGAAAGCGGCCGCGGTCGAACACCACCTCGGTCACGCCCTTCTCGACCGCACGCTCGGCGACCAGCTTGCCGACCGCCTTGGCGGCATCGACATTGGCGCCGGTCTTGCCGCCCTCGCGCAGGGTCTTTTCCATCGAGGACGCCGCAACGACCGTGCCGCCCTTCGCGTCATCGATGATCTGCGCATAGATATGCTTCGAGGAGCGGAACACGGAGAGCCGCGGCCGGCCGCCGCCGCCGACCTTGATGGCCCGGCGCACGCGCGCGGTACGCCGCTCCGTTGCAGTAAGATATCGACCCATGATGGGCTCCCGTTACTTCTTCTTGCCTTCCTTGCGGAAGATGAATTCGCCTGCGTATTTCACGCCCTTGCCCTTGTAGGGCTCGGGCGGACGGAACGCGCGGATCTCGGCGGCCACCTGGCCGACCTTCTGCTTGTCGATGCCGGTCACCACGATCTCGGTCGGCTTCGGCGTCGCGATCGCGATGCCTTCCGGAACCGGGTAGATCACGTCATGGCTGTAGCCGAGCGCGATCTGCAGGTTCTTGCCCTGCAGCGCGGCGCGATAGCCGACGCCGGTGATCTCGAGCTTCTTCTCGAAGCCCTTGGTGACGCCGGTGACGAGGTTGTTCACCAGCGTGCGCGAGGTGCCCCACATCGAGCGCGCGCGCTTGCCGTCGTTGCGCGGGTCGACCTTGACCTCGCCTTTGTCCATCGTCACCAGGACATCCTCGGGCAGCACGACCTGCATCGCACCCTTCGGCCCCTTGACCTTGACGGTCTGGCCTTCGACGTTCGCCGTGACGCCCGACGGGATCGGGACCGCTTTTTTGCCGATACGTGACATGACTTCGCTTCCTTCCCCGCGCCTAGAACACGGTGCAGAGGATTTCGCCGCCGACATTCTGGTCGCGCGCGTCGTGATCCGCCATGACGCCCTTCGGCGTCGAGAGGATCGCAACGCCGAGCCCATTGTTCACGCGCGGCAGCGCCTTGACGGAGACATAAACGCGGCGGCCGGGCTTGGAGATACGCTCGATCTCGCGGATCACCGGCGCGCCGTCGAAATACTTCAGCTCGATCTCGAACTCCGAGCGCCCGTCCTTGTGCTCGACCGAGGCATAACCGCGGATGTAGCCCTCGGTCTTGAGCACATCGAGCACGCCTGCGCGCAGGCGCGAGGTGGGCGAGGAGACTTTGTTCTTCTTGCGCATCTGCGCATTGCGAATGCGGGTGAGCAGATCGCCGAGCGGATCGGTCATGGACATGCGGGCGACCCTCCTACCAGCTCGACTTGACGAGACCCGGGATCAGGCCCTTGGACCCGAGGTCCCGGAGCGCGATACGGCTCATCTTGAGCTTGCGATAATAGGCGCGCGGCCGGCCCGTGACCTCGCAACGGTTGCGGATGCGGGTCTTGGACGAATTGCGCGGCAGCTCGGCGAGCTTCAGAGACGCCGCGAAGCGCTCCTCCATCGACACGGTCTTGTCCATCGCAATCGCCTTCAGCTTCGAACGGCGCGCCGAATACATCTTCGACAGCCGCGTCCGCCGCTTGTTCTTCTCGATCGAACTGGTCTTCGCCATCAGCGTCTCCTCGCGATTCCGCGTTTGAGA
>JBBWZU010000018.1:0-19800 GCA_039649225.1 Hyphomicrobiales bacterium
GGAGGCGACGCCTGCAGCGCTTGTTGCTTGAGCGATGCCGGGAAAACTACTCCGCGGCCCGCGCCGCCTCCGACAAATTGTCGAGCGAGGACACGATATGCTCGGCGAGCGCGTCGGCCATCGATGAGCGCTCGTGCGGATTGCGCACCAGCCCGATGCGGCAGGAGGGCAGTTCCGGAAAACCGTCCGCGGCCGAGAGCACGCGCATGCCCGGCCGCAGCCCGGATTCCGGAAATACCGAGACCGCGAGGCCTGACAGTACCGCCGCGCTGATCGCGGCTGCGTTGCCGCTCGAATACAGGACACGGTAGGGACGTCCGAGCGCGTCGAGGCATTCGATCGCGGCCCGCCGCCATGCGCAGGTCGGGCGGCCGAGCGCGAGCGGCACGCGCTCCTCGCAATGGATCGAATGGCGGTTCGAGGTCGCCCAGAGCAGGCGCTCCTGGCGGAAATTCTCCGCCGTCATGCTGCCGGAGCAGTTGGTGATGATCGCAAGATCGATTTCGTTCACCTTGATGCGCTCGAGCAGGCAGATCGTCTCCTCGCAGATCACCGTCAGCTCGACGCCCGGATAGGCACGCGAGAAGCGCGCCATGATCTCGGGCAGATAGCGGTCCGCATAGTCGTCCGGCACGCCGAGCCGTACGCGGCCGGTGAGCTCGTCGGAGAATGCCGCGATGGTCTCGACGTTGAGCTTCACGATGCGGCGCGCGTAGTCGAGCAGCCGCTCGCCGTCCTCGGTGAGCTTCGAGGCACGCCCGTCGCGCGCGAAGATCGCGCGGTCGAGCCGCTCCTCCAGCCGCTTCATCTGCATCGAGACGGCGGACTGGGTCTTGTGAACGATGTCGGCGGCGCGGGTGAAGCTCCCGGTCTCCGCGATGGCGATAAAAGTGCGCAACTGGTCGACGTCGAGAAGGGCGGTCATGAGCGGTGTCCTCGTCAATGCGGGACCGGTGCCCCCGGCCGCGCAATCATCACCACGACTGATTGGTTAGATTAAAAACATTCGTTTCACTTATCAATAGGGAAATGACATATCAGGATCGTTCGGAGCAATTCAGAGGATTTTCCGGGTGGTCCCGCCAGAGGACGGGGCGCCGAGCGAGGATTCACGCCCGAACCAACGAATGGAGAGTGCCATGACGACCATGTCCCAGACTCGGACCACTTCGCTTTTCGCGCAGACGGTCAACGCCATTACCGGGAGCCTGGTCGTTCGTGCGCGCCACTTTGCCCAGCTGGTCAAAAGCCGCCGCGACGCCACTATGTTGGCCGGGCTCGACGATCGCATGCTCGCCGATATCGGGCTCACCCGGGGGGATCTTCGCGACGCCTATTCGGAGCCCGTCTGGAGCGATCCGACCGCAATTCTAGTGAGTCGCGCGCATGAGCGGCGCGTCAACCGGCGCCGGGTATCGGTCGGGCTTGCCGAGAAGGTTTTCGACGCGCCCTCGATCGTGCCGACCGCGCAGGGGAAAACGCTCGGGACGCCAGTATCGGCGCGCTATTACTAGGATTTTGTTGGCCTGGCCGAACCTCCCCCGTCGGCCGACCCGATCCGGGCCTCCTCGTCCCCTCTGAGGTTCGGACTTCGCGCCCGCCGGCCCACCCGGCGGGCGCTTTTCATTTCAAGCATGATCCCGAAAAGTGGGCTTCCGGTTTTCGGACCCAGATCATGCTCAACTAACGGCGTTCTTTCGGATCGGCCCAGTCGAGCGCGGTCGCAGCCTTGCCGGATGCGAAGGGCGGGATCGGTGGTGCGACCGTGGCGATCTCCTCCGGATGCCCGGTCGCATGACGGGTCGCCAGCTGATTGACGATTCGCAAGCACACGATGATCGCCGCGAAGCCGAACAGCACAGCGCCAAGCGCCTGGCCGGCCAGAATCCCCTCGGCGCCATAGCGCGCGCCGAACCAGACGAATGGCAGTGTGCCGAGCGTGGCGCGGCCCCAGTTGAACACGGTCGACCAGGTTGGGAAGCCGAGATTGTTGAAGGTGCCGTTCGCCACGAACAGCGCGCCGAGCGCAACCCATGAGCCCGCGATATAGATCGAGAAGAAACGGATCAGCGCCGCACCTTCGCCCGAGGCGCCAAACATGCGCACGATCGGCTCGCGCAGCACGATCAGGGCGATCCACATGACGACGCAGTAAGCCGTGATGAAGATCAGGCTGTCCAAGATGGTGCGCCGGACGCGGTCGAAGCGTTTGGCGCCGAAGTTCTGCCCCAGGATCGGACCGATCGAGCCCGATAGCGCGAAAATCGCGCCGAATGCCAGCGGGATGATACGGCCGATCACCGCGTAGCCGGCGACCGCCGAATCGCCGTAGCGCGCGATCGCCGCCGTGACGATCGCGTTGCCGACCGGCGTCGCGATATTGGCGAGGATTGCCGGAAACGCGATGGCGGTGAGCGGCCGCATGTCGGCGAGCGCGGCCTTGCGGCTCGGCGCCGCCAGGATGTTGTGCACGCGGATGCAGCCATAGAGGCCGACTGCCGCAAGCGCGAGCCGTGCCAGCACGGAGGTGATCGCCGCGCCATCGACGCCCCAGCCAAAGCCGAAGATGAGCAGCGGATCGAACGCGGCCGTGAGCAGCCCGCCGCTCAGCGTCACATACATCGAGCGCTTGGCATCGCCCGCAGCGCGCAGGACACCCGAGCATGCCATGCCGAGCCCGAGGATCGGCGTCGACGGCATCACGATGAGCAGAAAGCGCCACGCGATTTCGTGCGTACGGCCGGTCGCGCCGAACAGGTCAAGGATCGGACCGAGTGCCGGCAGTGTTGCGAGGCTCAGCACCAGCGTGATGGCCGTCATGAACACCAGCGAGGAGGTCGCGAGCCGCCGCGCGTCCTCGCGCTGCCTTGCACCGAGCGCGCGTGACACCAATGCGGTCCCCCCGATGGTCACGCCGATGCACAACGACACCGTAAAGAACAGCACCGTGCCGGCATACCCGATCGCGGCCGCAAGCTCCTGCTCGCCGAGCAGTGCGATGTAGAACAGATTGAGGAAGTCGACGATGAAGATCGCCATCAGGCCGATCGAGCCCGTCGCGGTCATCACCACGACGTGGCGCATGATCGAGCCCTGGGTGAATTTCGGGGCGGCGGAGGTGGTTGCGGCGCTCATGGCCGCGACATTTCAGGTTTCGCGGCGGGTGTCGAGAGCGAAACGTCGAAACTTGCGGGATGTAGCTCCATCGGCGATGTGTTGTAAGCTGACAGCCGCTTCCGCGATACCGAATGAGGCTGATCCTTGCTGACGATCTATCGGGACTCCGGCGGTTCGCTCCGAACCAGCCAAACGCCGAAACTGCCAGATGAAGTCATTTGGATCGACTTGCTGAATCCAAGCGACGCGGAAAAGGAATTCGTCGAGAGCCGCACCGGCTTGCGCGTTCCCTCCATCGAGGCGCTCAGCGAGATCGAATCGACCAGCCGGCTCATCGTCGACCATGGCGTGATTTATCTCAGTACGCCGCTCGTGGCCCGGGGTGACACCGTTGACTACCATCTGTCACCGGCGGGATTTGTCCTCTCGCCGCGCATCTTGATTACGGTCCGGTTCGCCGATCTTCCGATATTCCATGCTGTGGCCGATAAGGTGCGCGCCGACGAAACACTGCGCAGCAGCGCCGGCGTCTTCACAACGCTGATGGAGGCGCTGGTCGACCGCGGCGCGGATGTTCTGGAGCGGCTGGCTGGTGAACTCGACCAGGTTTCCAAATCGGTTTTTCGCGGCGACCCGCGCAAGCCGCGTCACATGGTGCGATCGAACGAAGCGCTTCGTGTGGCGCTCGCGAATGTCGGAATGATCGGGGATCGGCTATCTCAAGCCCGCGATGTCTTCCTCGGGCTCGACCGGATCGTGCCTTTCGTGGTCAGCCTCAAGCACGACTGGATCATCCCCGAATTCGAGAGCCGTCTTGCGGCGATCGCCAAGGACACATCATCGCTGAATGCCTATGAGGAGCATCTCTCCAACAAGGTCCAGTTCCTGCTCGATGCCGTGCTGGGATTCATCACCATTGAGCAGAACGATCTGTTCAAGATCCTCACCATCGTCTCGGTGGTCGGCATCCCGCCGACCGTGATGGCCGGCATCTGGGGCATGAATTTCAAATCAATGCCGGAGCTGAGCTGGGAGTTCGGTTATCCCCTGTCGCTGGCGGTCATCGTCCTGAGCGCGGTGATCCCCTTGATCTGGTTCAAGTCGCGCGGCTGGTTCTGAAGGTTGATCTGAGATCGCTGTGCTCAACTCTCCACCTCTTCCCGTTCATCGCGGATAATCTCGTCCGCCTCAGCATTGAGCGGACGGGCGCCGCGTTGCGGTTCGGCGAACGGGGTCATTGTCGGGCGCTTGCGCAGGAGGTCGATGCCGGCATAGATGCCCTCGGCCTGCTGGATCGCGACGCGGTCGCGGTCGCGGGTGCGAATGAAATCCTCGACGATCGCCGCGCGGTCGGCGTCGACGCCGACGGCCTCCAGGGTCTTGCGTCCGAAGCGCATCGCGGATTCGAACGTCTCGCGCAGCTCGAAATCGACGTCCCTGGCGAGCAGCTGCAGCGTGTGGCCGCGATCAAACGAACGCGCAAAGATCTTGGTGCCGGGAAATTCCGCCTTGGTCAGATCGACGATTCTGTTGACGGCCTCCTGGTCGTCGATGCAGATCGCGATCAGCCGCGCCTTCTCGAGGCCGGCGGCGCGCAGCACGTCCAGCCGTGTGCCGTCGCCATAGTAGACCCGAAAGCCGAAGCGCGCCGCGATCTGGATCATGTCGGGGTCGAGATCGATCGTCGTCACGTCGATCTCCTCGGCCAGCAGATATTGCGACACGATCTGCCCGAACCGGCCAAAACCGATCACCAGCACGGTGCCGTTCGCGTCCGAGAAATCATCCGCCGCGCGTTCGGTCGCCTTGGCGAGACGCCGCACCAATGCGTCCGTCGCGCTCGCGAAAGGCGGGCCGAGCAGCAGCGTGATCGCCGCGATGGCCGAGAGCAGGCTGCCTTGTTCTGCGCTGAGCATGCCGAGCGACGCGCCGAGCGGCAGCAGCACGAAGGCGAATTCACCCGCGCCGGTCAGCACGGAGCCGGCCTGCAAGGCCTCGCCGCGCCTGGTGCAGGTGACGCGGAACAGCGCCCAGACCACGCCGGCCTTGAGCAAAGTGATGATCACCGCCGCCGCGAGGATCAGCCAGAGGTTCGCGATGACGATCTTCATGTCGATGGTCATGCCGACGCCCATGAAGAACAGGGCCAGCAGCAACCCACGGAACGGCTCGATGTCGGCTTCCAGCTCGTGGCGGTAGGTCGATTCGGCAAGCAGCACGCCGGCAAGGAACGCGCCGAGCGCCATCGACATGCCGACCCACTGCATCAGCAGCGCGGCGCCGAGCACCACCAGCAAGGCTGCGGCCGTCATGACCTCGCGCGCGCCGGTCCAGGCGAGCAGGCGGAAGAACGGATTGAGCAGATAGCGTCCGGCGATCACGAGGGCCGCGATGGCGAGCCCGACGAGCCCGGCCGAGGTGGCAGCCTCGGCGAGCGATGTGTGCTGTGTTGCGCCCCCGCCCGGCGCCAGCAGCGGCACCAGCGCCAGCAGCGGCACCACCGACATGTCCTGGAACAGCAGGATAGCGAATGCGCGCTGCCCGTAGGGCTGCTGCAGATGCCCGCGTTCCTCCAGGATGCGCAGCGCGATGGAGGTGGCGGACAGCGCGAGCGACAAGCCCGCGACCAGCGCGCCACGCCAGCCGAACAGGCCGGTCGCGGTGGCAAGCCCGGCGATCGCCGCGGCGGTGAGGATCAATTGCGCGACGCCGAGCCCGAAAATGTCGCGCCGCATCGCAAGCAGCCGCGACAATTCCAATTCCAGCCCGATCAGGAACAGCAGCATCACGATGCCGAGCTCGGCGACCGTGAGGATGGTCTCCGGCCGGTTGAATATCCCAAGTCCGAACGGCCCGATCACGACGCCGGCCACCAGATAGGCAACGATCGCGGAAAGCCGCGCAAAACGCGCGATCGGCACGCTGATGACGGCGGCTGCGAGCAGCACCAGGGGAAGGCCGAGGAAGGCATATTCAGCGGCGTGGGAGTTCATCGCTCTGGTCCATTGTGGCCGGCTCCAAGACGTTAGCTCTCGCGCCCGCCCGCATGGTTCTCTAACATGCTGCCGGGCGGACGAGGCCGATTCCTTTTTTGGCGACCAAGGCGGCGAACCATGCTGGGCTTGCGCGTATCATTGTTTCGGCTTGCGGCCGCTGCCGCGATGCTGGCCCTCGCCGTTTCGGCCGGCACGCCGGCGCGCGCGCAGTCCGGCTTCGACCGCCCGGGCGGCGATTATTCCAATTTCTTCGTGCGCTCCGGCGATCCGGCTGCGTGCGCGGCGCGCTGCGAACGCGAGGGGCGCTGCCGGGCGTGGAGCTTCTCGTATCCGGGAACGGTGTTGCCGGGCGCCACCTGTTGGCTCAAGAATCAAGTCACGCCACGCAAAGAAGACGCCTGCTGCGTCTCAGGCGTGAAGGGCGCGGGCGTTTTGGAGAAAAAGACCGGCCCGATCGAATTCTCGATCGACCGTACCGGCGGCGACTATCGCAATGTGGACGTCAGCCCCGACCCGAAGGGTGCGACCTGCGAGGCCGCCTGCAAGGAGGAGAACCGCTGCCGGGCCTGGACCTATGTGCGGCCGGGTTACCTTGGCCCCTCCGCACGCTGCTTCCTGAAAGAGCGCATCACCGCGCCGCGGCACAAGCCATGCTGCGTCTCCGGGGTCGTGCGCTAGCGCATCATCCCCGAAAAGCCCATCCCGGACTGATCCGGAACCGGAACCGATTTTTGGGCAGGATCATGCGTGGGCGCAAAAATGCCACGCCTTGCGTCATGATCGCGGCGCCTTGTGCTGCCAGATTGAACGCGTTCAACCCCATGGAAGGAGCAAGCCATGAAACCGCTTTATGTCTTGCTGGCAGCGCTGGCGACCGCGGGACCCGCTACCGCGCACCACGGCTGGGGCAGCTACGATGCAGCCAATCCGGTCACCGTCACGGGCCAGATCCTCAATGCGAAATATGAAAACCCGCACGCCACGATCACGGTGCGCGGTGCCGACAAGGAGTGGACCGTGACGCTCGCGCCCACGTCCCGCATGAGCAATCGCGGCGCGACCGCCGATGTGATCGCACAGGGCAAGACCGTCACGGCCTTCGGTTATCCATCGACGGTGGAGAAGGACGAGATGCGCGCCGAGCGCATCACCATCAACGGTAAGACCTACGAGATGCGCTGATGCTCGATTCAGCGCCCGCGATCTTCGTCGCGCTGGAGAGCTCCGGCCTCGGCCAGATGATTCGGCAGTCGCGCTGGCTCTACATGACGGCCAATGTCGGGCACATTGTCTCCTTGGTCATCTTCGCAGGCGCGGTCGCTGTGCTGGACTTGCGCATGGCGGGCGCATTCGCCGCAACCTCGCCCGGCTACGTGCTTTTCCGCGCGCGGCGCGTCGCGATCTGGGCCTTTCTTGGCCTTTTTCTGACTGGTGCGGTGCTGTTCACCGCCGAAGCGAGCCACCTCATCATGAATCCGGTATTTCAGCTCAAGCTCGCGCTGATCGCGCTCGGGTTGCTGAACATCGCGCTGTTCGAGTTTTTCGCCACGCCAGAGGTGAAAGACCTGGCACCGCTGACGCCGTTGCCCTCCGCCGCGCGCCGCGCCGGAGTGATTTCGATCGTGCTGTGGATCGCGGTCGCGATATGCGGCCGAAGCATCGCGTATTTCTGACAGCGGGCACGCGGTCGTTTCGTGCCGCCGGCGTTACCTCAATGCACTGCCGTGAAGAACCTTGCGATGCGCAGGCCGGACGGCCAGGTCCAGACCGGTTGCTCCTTCACGTTCAGGTCCCAGGAAGCCACAACGCTCTCGACGCGGCCGATCAGGTTGTCGGTCGGAAGCAGGCCGACGCCGCCCTGCGCGAGCGGGACGCGGCTGTCAGCCGAGTTGTCGCGGTTGTCGCCCATGACGAACACGTGCCCCGCCGGGACGGTGACTTCCGGCGTGTCATCGAACGGATTGCGACCGGAGAGCTTGAGGATCGGGTGCGCGCGTCCGCCCGGCAATGTCTCGATGTAACGTGTGGCGGGTATTGAGCGCGCGCCGCGCTCTTCCATCAGGGCCTGTCCGTCGCGCTTCAGGCCGACCTGTTCGCCGTTGAGCCAGAGCCGTCCGTTGCGCATTTCCACGCGGTCGCCCGGAAGGCCGATTACCCGCTTGACCCACACCTGCGAGCGGTCGCCCGGATAGCGGAACACCACGACGTCGCCGCGCTGCGGCAGCGCGCCGAGAATGCGCTCGGTCTGTGGCCATGGAACGCTGAGCGGCAGCGAAGCCGAGCTGTAGCCATAGGGGAATTTCGTCGCCAGCAACTCGTCGCCGATCAGCAGCGTCGGCTCCATCGAGCCGGACGGTACGTAATACGGCTCCGCAATGGCGGCTTTCGCGACCGTGATCACCAGCACGATGGCGGCGATCTCGGCGGCGGTGTTGAGCCAGCGGCGGGCGGTGGAGGGATTTTCCGTCATAGCCAGATGTCTCCGGTGGACAGCAAAAGGTTCATTTCCACGCCCCGAATCCTGAAAATCCAACCGTTCAGCCGGTGCCGCCGACCGTGATGCGGTCCATCCGCAGGGTCGGCTGGCCGACGCCGACCGGTACGCCCTGGCCGTTCTTGCCGCAGGTGCCGATGCCGGTGTCGAGCTCCAGATCATTGCCGACCATGCTGACACGGTGCAGGTCGCTCGGGCCGTTGCCGATCAGCATCGCGCCCTTGATCGGCGCGCCGATTTTGCCGTTCTCCAGCCTGTAGGCCTCGGTGCACTGGAACACATATTTGCCCGACGTGATGTCGACCTGTCCGCCGCCGAACGACACCGCGTAGATGCCGTTCTTCACCGACGCGATGATCTCGGCGGGATCGCGCCCGCCCGCCAGCATGTAGGTGTTGGTCATGCGCGGCATCGGGACGTGGCCATAGGATTCGCGCCGTCCGTTGCCGGTCGGCTTCATGCCCATCAGCCGCGCGTTCTGCCGGTCCTGCATGTAGCCGACCAGAATGCCGTCCTCGATCAGCACGGTCCGGTTGGTCGGCGTGCCCTCGTCGTCGATGGTGAGCGAGCCGCGCCGCTCCGACATCGTGCCGTCGTCGACGACGGTCACGCCCTTGGCGGCAACCTGCTGGCCCATCAGCCCGGCGAACGCAGACGTCTTCTTGCGATTGAAATCGCCTTCCAGCCCGTGGCCGACGGCCTCGTGCAGCATCACGCCGGGCCAGCCCGCGCCGAGCACCACGTCGAATTCGCCGGCCGGCGCCGGGATCGCTTCGAGATTGACCAGCGCCTGGCGCACCGCGTCGTCGACCGCGCCCTTCCAGGCGCCGGTCTCGACGAAGCGTTGATAGCCTTCGCGACCGCCATAGCCGTGACTGCCGCTCTCCTGCCGGTCGCCTTCGCCCGCCACGACCGACACGTTGACGCGCACCAGCGGGCGGACATCGCGATAAGTTTCGCCATCGGGGCGCAGGATTTCGACTACCTGCCAAGTCGCGCCGAACGACACCGACACCTGCCGCACGCGCGGGTCTTTTGCCCGGGCAAACGCGTCGATCTCCTCGAGCAGTTTCACCTTGGCTTCGAACGAGGGCGCGCCCAGCGGGTTTTCGTCGCCGTAGAGGCGCACGTTCGTGCGCGCGGGCGCCTGCGAATAGCTGCCCGAATAGCCGCCCTGGACGGCGCGGACCGCCTCAACGGCGCGGGAGATCGCCTCCTCGGAGACATCCGAGGCATGCGCATAGCCGACCGCCTCGCCCTTCACGGCCCGCAGGCCAAACCCTTGCGCCGTATCGTAGGTCGCCTGCTTGAGCCGGCCGTTGTCGAATACCAGCGCCTCGGCCTGGCGGTATTCGAGGAACAGCTCGCCGTCGTCGGCCTGCTCAAGGCCGCGTGTCAGCAGGCTTGCGACACGCGGGCGGTCGAGGCCGGCGCGGTCGAGGAGCGAGGAGGGGGCAAGGGTCATGGACTGATTCCGGGTGGTTTGGGACGAAGATAGGCGCTGCGCGACCGTTCTGCGAGGGGCGCGAGGGGCGATAGAGCTTGGCTTACCGATCGGTTAGGATTGCGCCAGAGCCGGCATACCGGTCGGAGCAACAAATCGGGAGGCGACGATGCGGGCATTGATCTGCACCATTCTTCTGGCGTTTGCCGCGCTGCCAATCGCCGCACGGGCAGACGAGGCGGCCACCAAACAGATTGCCGCGCGCGTCGAGCTTCACGCCATCTCGTCGCTGACGCTATCCGATCAGCAGTTCCTCGCCGGCGATGCCAACGGCAAGGCCGTCACGGTCACGGGCGAGTTTCGCATCGCTCAAGGGTCCGGAAAGCTTCCCGTCGTGATCCTGCTCCACGGGTCCGGCGGCATGGGGCCGAACGTGGAAAGCTGGGCGCGTGATCTCAACGCCATGGGTATCTCGACCTTTGCGCTCGACGGTTTTACCGGGCGCGGGCTGACGTCGGTGAACACGGATCAGGCCTTGCTCGGCCGCCTCGCCTTCACGCTCGATGCCTACCGGGCACTCGACATGCTGGCGAAGCATCCGCGGGTCGATTCCGCGCGTATCGGGCTGATGGGATTTTCGCGCGGCGGTCAGGGCGCGCTGTTCGCAAGCTTGAAGCGCTTCCATCAGATGTGGAACAAGTCCGGCGCCGAGTTCGCCGCATACATTCCGTTTTATCCGGACTGCATGACGACCTACATCTCCGATACCGAGCTTGCGGAGAAGCCGATCCGGATCTTCCACGGCACGCCCGACAACTACAATCCGGTCGCATCCTGCAAACGCTACGTTGAACGGCTGCGCGCGGCCGGCCGCGACGTGCAACTCACCGAATATCCCAATGCCCAGCACGGGTTCGACAATCCGCTCGGCACGCCCGCGCCGTTCATGGCGAAAGGCGCGCAGACCGTGCGCAACTGCACAATTGCCGAAGAGCCGACCGGCATCCTGATCAATGCGGTCTCGAAGCAGTCGTTCACCTACAAGGACACGTGCGTCGAGACCGATCCGCACGTGAACTACGATGCGGAAGCGACACGCGCGGCACATATCGCCGTGAAGGACTTCCTGCGCGCGACATTCAAGATGGAGTAAGTTTGCCCCGCGGCCGGCTTACGGCAGCTTGTCGTAGCCCTCGCCGAAGCCCTTCAGGCCCATCGGAATGCCGATGCCCTCTTCCGGTGTCTGGAAGATGATGAAGGTCGCGGACGTGCCGGTGCGCAGCTGCTTGACCAGATTGTCTTCCATCTGCACTTCGGCAACGCAGCCATTCGGCAGGCAGCGCACGAAACCGGCGCGGCCGACATCTGTCTTGTCGATCTTCAAGCCGAGCCCGGAGGGCAGCAGGACGCCGAGCGGCGCCAGCACCCGCATCAGCCGGCTCTTCTGATCGGCGGTCTTGAGCACAATCACGGTGAGGCCGACATTGGGCCGGTCCTCGGCGGTCACGCTCTGAATCAGCGCGCATTGCTCGCCCTGCGCACCGGGAGGCGTGTCGCAGCGCACCTGCCAGTCGCCGTGGACCGATTTCACGGTCCCCTGCGCCTGCACCGCGCCGGACATCAGCCCCAGAACCCCAACCGCCAATGCGGCCCTGCCGGCCAGACGTCGTACCCCGGCACAGATCATCTTACCCATGGTCTATCCTGGTCCTTTGCCAATGCCCTTCACCGAAGTCCCCTATGGTCTTCAGGGCTGGCCGGTGGCGAAAGGCTTCGCCGCGGACTGGCCGAATCGCCGCGTCCCTGCGGTATGCCGCATCAGCTTGCGTACATGCTGCGGAAACCGTGTCAAGAACGGGGCAGGATACCGCGGGGTGCCCGAAAAACAGCCGCGAAATCAGCACTTCCGGCCTGCACACAGGAAACTGCCGACAACCTTTTGCGCACCGCAACGAGGCGCATTGCGAGTGGGGCTGAATTGTGGTTTGAGAAGCTCTAAGGCGGCGATCGAGGCGCTATCCCCGAGCGCAGCCGCCTTGCCGGCAACGATGCCGTGCCAAACGCGAGCGGCCGGGCGGTCCTCGCGGCACAGAATTCGGCTTACGTCGTCGGCAACGGTCGAAATGGAAGGAGCGGACACGCCAATGCTGGTGCTCATGCGGTTGATCCGATCGGCGGCCCCGGTCCTTGTTGTTGCGCTTGCCTTTGCGGCAGCGCTCGCGGCCGGTGGCATTGCATTCGCCAGCGACTATGGTCAGCCAACGCCGTGGCAGATGGGTTTCCAGAAATCGGCGGCGCCGACCATGGACGATATCACCTGGTTCCACGACTTCCTGCTTTGGGTCATCACGATCATCACGTTGTTCGTGCTGGCGCTTTTGCTGATCGTGATCGTGAAATTCAACGCCAAGGCCAACCCGACGCCTTCGAAAACGACCCACAATACGCTGCTTGAGGTGGCCTGGACGGTGATCCCGGTCGTCATTCTGGTGGTGATTGCGGTGCCGTCGTTCCGCATCCTGTTCTTCCAGCTCAACACGCCGCCCGCCGACGTCACCATCAAGGCGACCGGCAAGCAGTGGTACTGGAGCTACAGCTATCCGGATGCCAAGTTCGAGTTCGACTCGATCATGCTCAAGGACAATGAGCGCAAGGCCGAACAGCCGCGTCTGCTCGCCGTCGACAACGAGATGGTGGTGCCGGTCAACAAGGTCATTCGCGTTCAGGTGATCGGCGCGGACGTGATCCACGCCTTTGCGGTGCCGTCATTCGGCGTGAAGATCGACGCCATCCCGGGCCGCCTCAACGAGACCTGGTTCAAGGCGACGCGCGAGGGCGTGTATTACGGACAGTGCTCGGAACTGTGCGGCAAGGATCACTCCTTCATGCCGATCTCGGTGCGCGTCGTGAACGAGCAGGCCTATACGGCCTGGATCGAGGACGCCAAGAAAAAATACGCGCGTGACGACAGGGCGCCTGCGACCAATGTCGCGGCGGCGGCCGGCGCGAAGGCGGAATAAAGCGAAGCTGGATAGCGAGCGGGCAGCAACGAGCGATAACGTCGAGGAAATTCGATCATGGCAACGACGGCAACGGCACACGACGCGCATGATGCGCACGATCATCCGACACCCACCGGATGGCGCCGCTATGTCTATTCGACGAATCACAAGGACATCGGCACGATGTACCTCGTGTTCGCGATCATCGCCGGGGTCATCGGCGCGACGCTGTCGATCATCATCCGCATGGAACTGCAGCACCCGGGCTTGCAGATTCTGCACGGCGAGCACGCTTCGCACACCTACAATGTCTTCGTGACCGCGCATGGCCTGATCATGATCTTCTTCATGGTGATGCCGGCCATGATCGGCGGGTTCGGCAACTGGATCGTGCCGCTGATGATCGGAGCGCCCGATATGGCGTTCCCGCGCATGAACAACATCTCGTTCTGGCTACTGCCGGCTTCTTTCGCGCTGCTTCTCGCTTCGATGTTTTTCGAGGGCGAGCCTGGCGCGAACGGCGTCGGCGCGGGCTGGACCCTGTATGCTCCGCTCTCGACTTCGGGCCATCCCGGCCCCGCGGTCGACTTTGCCATCCTGTCGATCCATCTCGCGGGCGCGTCGTCGATCCTCGGCGCCATCAACTTCATCACCACGATCTTCAACATGCGCGCGCCCGGCATGACGCTGCATAAGATGCCGCTGTTCGTCTGGTCGATCCTGGTGACGGTGTTCCTGCTTCTCCTCTCGCTGCCGGTGCTCGCCGGCGCGATCACGATGCTGCTCACCGACCGCAACTTCGGCACCACCTTCTTTTCGGCCGACGGCGGCGGCGATCCGCTGCTGTTCCAGCATCTGTTCTGGTTCTTCGGCCACCCTGAGGTGTACATCCTGATCCTGCCGGGCTTCGGCATGGTCAGCCAGATCATCTCGACCTTCTCGCGCAAGCCGGTGTTCGGTTATCTCGGCATGGCCTATGCGATGGTCGCGATCGGCGGCATCGGTTTCATCGTGTGGGCGCACCATATGTACACGACCGGCATGTCGGCCGCCGTGCAGGCCTATTTCGTCGCCGCCACGATGGTGATCGCGGTGCCGACCGGCGTGAAGATATTTTCCTGGATTGCCACGATGTGGGGCGGCTCGATCGAATTCCGGACGCCGATGCTATGGGCGATCGGGTTCATCTTCCTGTTCACGATCGGCGGTGTGACCGGTGTCGTGCTCGCCAATGCGGGTATCGACCGCGCGCTGCAGGAAACTTACTACGTCGTCGCGCACTTCCACTACGTGCTCTCGCTTGGCGCGGTCTTTACCATTTTCGCGGGCTGGTATTACTGGTTCCCGAAGATCACCGGCTACATGTATAATGAGACCGTCGGCAAAGTGCACTTCTGGGTCACGTTCATCGGCGTGAATCTGGTGTTCTTCCCGCAGCACTTCCTCGGCCTTGCCGGCATGCCGCGCCGCTATATCGACTATCCGGACGCCTTCGCGGGCTGGAATTACATCTCGTCGGTCGGCTCGTACATCTCCGGCTTCGGCGTTCTGATCTTTCTCTATGGGGTGTTCGACGCGTTCTTCCTGCGCAAGGAGCGGGCGGCGAACAATCCGTGGGGACCGGGCGCGACCACGCTCGAGTGGACGCTGACCTCGCCGCCGCCGTTCCACCAGTTCAATACGCTGCCGCGCATCAAGTGATGCGCGGTCGCATGATCCCGAAAAGCGGGAACCGGTTTTCGGACAAGATCATGCGCAAACTCGAAGTCTAGAGTCGTAGATAGATGTCACTGGCCAGTGAAGGCGCCGAACTGACAAGGCCGTTGGGGCCGGTGCTGGCGCCTGCCGAGCCGAGCCTTGCGGGCGTCGAGGATTATATCGCGCTGTTGAAACCGCGCGTGATGTCGCTCGTCGTCTTCACGGCGCTGGTCGGGCTCCTGGTCGCGCCGGGTCACGTCCATCCGGTGATCGGATTTACCGCGCTGCTCTGTATCGCGATCGGCGCCGGCGCGTCCGGCGCGCTCAATATGTGGTACGACGCCGACATCGACGCGATCATGAAGCGCACGGTGCGGCGGCCGATCCCGGCGGGCCGTATCCTGCCTGGCGAAGCGCTTGCCTTCGGCTCGACGCTCGCCATCGGCTCGGTGCTGGTGCTCGGCATTCTGGTGAACTGGCTCGCCGCGGCGCTGCTCGCCTTCACGATCTTTTTCTACGTCTTCATCTACACGATGTGGCTGAAGCGCTCGACGCCGCAGAACATCGTGATCGGCGGCGCGGCCGGCGCGTTCCCGCCGGTGGTCGGCTGGGCCGCGGTGACCGGCGATGTCAGCCTGGCGCCGGTCCTGATGTTCCTCATTATCTTTCTCTGGACCCCGCCGCACTTCTGGGCGCTCGGGTTGCTCAGCACCGAGGACTACCGCCGCGCCGGCGTGCCGATGCTTCCTGTCGTCGCGGGTCCCGACGCGACGCGACTGCAGATCCTGCTCTATACGATCGTGCTCGCGCCGGTCGGCCTGACGCCGACGCTGTTCGGCTTTGCCGGCCTTGTCTACGGCGCCGTCGCGCTGGTTTGCGGCGCGATCATGCTGGCGCTGGCCTGGCGGGTCTATCGCGAGCGTCTCGGACCGGCCGCCGCGAGCGCCGCCAAGCGGCTGTTCGCGTTTTCGCTGCTCTACGTGTTCGTCCTGTTCGCCGCGCTCCTGCTCGATCACGTGCTGGCGCGGTTCGGGTGGCTCGCATGAGCGAAGATCCCGAAGACGGTATTGTTCTGACCGAAGAGCAGAAGCGCCGCCGCCGCGCGCGTTCGATCGCCATCGCGCTCTCGCTCGGTGTCCTGGTGGCGCTGTTTTACGCCGTGACGCTGGTCAAGGGACCGGCGGTGCTGATCCGGCCGCTGTGAAAGACATGACCGAGACGCCGAACCATCCGATCTTAAAAACGCGGGAAGCGACGCCGCGCCGCGATATCGTGGTGGCGGCCTCTTGCGGGGTGTTCGTCGCCGCTATGGTCGGTCTCTCTTATGCGTCGGTGCCGTTCTACGACTGGTTCTGCCGCGCCACCGGCTTTGGTGGCCGTCCGCAGATCGCGACGTCTTTGCCGCAGGGCCAGGCCGGCCGCACGGTTCGGGTGCGCTTCGACGCCAATGTCACCGGCGGATTGCCGTGGCGGTTCGAGCCCGAGCAGAACGAGATCAAGGTCAAATTGGGCGAGGTCGTCACCGTCAACTACATGGTGACGAATCTTGCGGCGCGCGAAACCGTCGGACAGGCGGCCTACAATGTCGCGCCCAGCACCACCGGCTCGTATTTTCAGAAGATCAACTGTTTCTGCTTCACCGAGCAGCGGCTGACGCCGGGCGAGAAGCGCGAGATGACGGTGGTATTCTACGTCGACCCCTCGCTCGCCAAGGACTCCGAGCTCGACGACCTCGACACGATCACGCTGTCCTACTCGTTTTACGCGGTGCGCGAGCCGACGAGGCCGCTTGCCGACGCCGCAACGAGCAAGACGGGCAAGCTGTAAAGACGGACATGCCGGCACATCTGCGCGCCGGGGACTGACAACGGAGACGATACGATGGCTGACGCGCACGCCAAGCACCACGACTATCATCTCGTGGACCCGAGCCCGTGGCCGGTCGTCGGTTCCATTTCGGCCTTCATCCTCGCGATCGGACTGATCTCCTGGATGCACAAGATGTTCGCGGCCGCCCCGCTGGTGTTCGCTGCGGGCATGCTCGGCGTTCTCTATACGATGATCGGCTGGTGGCTCGACGTCATCAAGGAAGCCGAGTTCAAGGGCGACCACACCCGCGTGGTGCAGATCTCGCACCGCTACGGCATGATCCTGTTCATTGCCTCCGAGGTGATGTTCTTCGTTGCCTGGTTCTGGGCCTACTTCTCCAGCGCGCTGTTTCCGGCCGACCTGCATCACGTCGCCCGCACCGAGCTGTTCGGCGGCGTGTGGCCGCCGAAGGGCATCGAAACCTTCGATCCCTGGCACCTGCCGTTGCTCAACACGCTGATCCTGCTCACCTCCGGCACGACCGTCACCTGGGCGCATCATGCGCTGCTGCATGGCGACCGTCGGGGCCTGAAATGGGGCCTGATCTGCACCATCGTGCTTGGCGCGCTGTTCACCTGCGTGCAGGCCTATGAATACAGCCATGCGGCCTTCAACTATTCGGGCAATATTTACGGCGCGACGTTTTTCATGGCGACCGGGTTCCATGGCGCGCATGTGCTCATCGGCACGATCTTTCTCATCGTGTGCCTGATCCGCGCCGTGAAGGGACACTTTACGCCGACGCATCACCTCGGCTTCGAGTTCGCCGCCTGGTACTGGCATTTCGTCGACGTGGTGTGGCTGTTCCTGTTTGCCTGCATCTATGTGTGGGGCCATGGCGCACCGGTCCCCGGCGGGCATGGCGGTTAGCGCCGCGCACTTTGCGATGCCAGAGGGCGGCCAGGCGGCCGCCCTTCTCTTTTGTACCGATGCCTGACCCCGCAGCGTTTTCTTCATGACCCGCATTCGCAGCGATTTCTCGGTTCAGGCCTTGGGGCAGGGGCTTCTGGTCGCGCTCGTCGGCTATGCGAGCACGGTTGCGGTCGTGATCCAGGGTCTGACCGCGGTCGGCGCGTCGGTCGGGCAGCTTGCCTCCGCGCTGGTCGCGTTCGGCGTCCTCATGGGACTCGTCACGATCGTATCGAGCTGGGTGACGCACATGCCGATCCCGATCGCGTGGACGACGCCGGGCCTTGCCTTGTTGGCGACGACCGGCGCGGTCGCCGGCGGCTTTCCGGCGGCGGTCGGCGCTTTCATCGCGGTCGGCGCGCTCATCATGCTGACGGGTCTGTGGTCGCCGCTCGGGCGTCTCGTTGCGGCGATTCCCAGGCCGATCGCCAGTGGCATGCTGGCCGGCATCCTGCTCAAGCTGTGCCTCGCGCCGTTCATGGCGATCGGCAAGGCGCCGTGGGTTGCCGGTGCCGTGCTTCTCACCTGGCTCATCGTCGGCCGCCTCGCGCGCGGTTATGCGGTGCCGGCCGCCGTGTTCGTGGCGCTGGCGGTGATGTCATTCGACGCGCCTTTCGCCGGTGTTTCGGCCGCCGATCTGATCCCGCGACTCGAGTTCGTCGTGCCGGCCTTCACCTCGGAGGCGATGCTCAATATCGCGCTGCCGCTGTTCATCGTGACGATGGCGGGACAGAATCTGCCCGGCCTGACGGTGCTTGCGGCTTATGATTATCGGCCGCGCGTCGCGCCGCTGTTGCTCTCCACCGGCGCCGCGTCCGCGCTCGGCGCGCCGTTCGGGATGGCGACCATCAATCTGGCGGCGATCACGGCCGCGCTCTGCGCCGGCCCCGACGCGCATCCCGATCCGGCGCGGCGCTATATCGCCGGCATCTTCGGCGGCGTCGGCTACATGCTGCTGATCGTGCTCGCTGCGGGAGCCGCCGTCGTGGTGACCCGCTCCCCGCCGATCTTGATCGAGGCGGTTGCCGGCCTCGCATTGATCGGTGCGTTCGGCGGCGCGATGCTGAACGCCGTACAGCACGAGCAGGACCGGCTACCGGGTCTCGCAACCTTTCTGGCCACCGGCTCCGGTCTCTCGCTGCTCGGCATCAGCTCCGCGTTCTGGGGACTGGTGCTCGGGCTGCTCGTCCACCAGATATTTCACGCGCGCTGGAGTCAGACGAAATGACTGAACAAACGAACGCGCTGCCCGCCGTGATTCTCTCCGGGCTCACCGGCCGCTGCCCGCGCTGCCGTCAAGGCAAGCTGTTTTCCGGCCTGCTGACGCTGCGCAAGAAGTGCGAGGGATGCGGGCTCGACTATTCGTTCGCCGACGCCGGCGATGGCCCCGCGATCTTCGTGATCCTGCTTTCAGGCTTCATCGTCGTTGGCGCGGCATTGATCGTCGAGGTCAAGTATCAGCCGCCGTTCTGGCTGCACGCCGCGCTGTGGTTGCCGCTGATCCTGCTGGTCACGCTGGCGCCGCTGCGCATGATCAAGGGGCTGCTGATCTCCCTGCAATATCACCATAAGGCGGCCGAAGGCCGCTTCGAGCGTGAGGACAAAGCGTGACGGCCATGGCGAAACCGCGCAAGCGCAGCGTCGTCCTGCCGCTGCTGTTCCTTGGCCTGACGCTTGCCGTCCTGGTCGCGCTCGGCTCGTGGCAGCTCGAGCGCAAGGCCTGGAAGGAAAAGCTGATCGGCGAACTGGACGGCAAGCTCGCCGCCCCAGCGACCGATCTGCCGCCGCGCGAGCGATGGGAGCAACTCGACCAGGCGAAGGACGAATTCCGCCATGTCGCATTTCCGGCCGAGTTTCTTCCCGGCGAGGAGGCGCTGGTCTACACCAGCGGCTCGTCGCTGCGCCCGGATGTGAGCGGTCCCGGCTATTGGGTCTTCTCTCCGGCGCGGCTCACCGGCGGCAGCATCGTTCTGGTCAATCGCGGCTTCGTGCCTGAAGGCAAGCAGGAGCCGAAAACACGTCCGCAAGGCCGGCCCTCAGGCGTCGTCGAGGTCGCGGGTGCGTTGCGCTGGCCGGAACAGCGCGGCAGCTTCACGCCTCCGGACGAGCCGGAAAAGGGCCTCTGGTTCGCCCGCGATCCCGCCGCGATCGCCAAAGCGAAGCATTGGGACACCAGCGCGCCATTTTACGTCGATCAGGAGGCGCCGCCCGCGCCCGGCGGCCTTCCGAAGGTCGGCCCGCTCAAGCCCGCCCTGCCCAACCGTCACCTGG
>JBBWZU010000029.1:0-5009 GCA_039649225.1 Hyphomicrobiales bacterium
TTGGGGTTCAGGGCCAATCCCATCTCGAACAAGAGGTTTGCTTCCTGATTGGCTTTGGCGCCCCTTTCACCGAGCAGCCGTGCACGCCCGAGGAGCGCGTAATCTTCGGCGCTTGGCGCAGAAGGAAGCGGCCGGTGGTTCTCTGCAATAAGGAGCTGGATCGCTATCAATTGTGCAATTTGCGTTGCGATGAGGCTCGGCGCATCGGCTCCGGCCGGCAGTTCGTCAAATATCTGTCCCCAGACGAGGTGATTACTTTCGGATTCAATCAGGCGGACATTGATCTGATTCTTGTCGTGGCCGCCTTGGACGGTGCCCAGGACGGCGTAGCGCGTGCCAAGTCGCAGAAGGGCACCGGGCCGCGTGTCAACGTCCCGCGCCTCCATGGTCTTCACCTGAATCGTGAATCCGCGTCCCACAGCGGTCAACTCGGTGGCGATATTGGCCGCAATGGAGCTGAACGCTTCCTTTTGGCTCAGGAGATCGTCGGTTCGCGCAAAGGGGAGTACCGTGACTGACGGAGTCCCCATCAACGTCATTCTCCCAATTGGGTATGACGGTTGATCGCGCGAGACAGCCAACGCGCTTGCGAGAACCACGAATAGCACGGTCGTGCCCGTGAGTATCCGGCGGCTCAGGCCGACTGGTCCGAAAGCACGCGGCTCAGGCTGCGTATCATGTGACAACACCGGTGCCGGTGCCGGTGCCGGCGGCGCTTTGCGGGCTGCCGAGGTCCGCGTGATTTCGGCAGCAAAGATGTAGCCCCGCTTCGGGACGGTCTTGATGGCGTCGTGCGCACCGTCGCCAAGGGCGTGGCGGATGTCCTTGATGCATTGCATCACCGAATCGTCGCTTGCCGGGCGTCGGTCCCATACCGCTTCAATGAGCTGGTCCTTGGAAATCATCGTGCCGCCGCGTTCGGCGAGGTAGCGCAGCACGTCGAAGGATTGGGGCCTCAGCGCCAGATCCCGGTCCCCGAGCCGGAGGACCTGCTGCGAGAGATCGATGGTGAAGCTGCCAAATTGCAGGATTGCCAAATCTTCCATCCGTACCCCCGTACTTTAACGCTGCAATTTCGGAAGATTTTCAGCCCATTTTCAGGACTCGCTCCGGCGTTCGTCGTCAGATGACGGCACGTTACCTTACCCGATCCCGAAGGGGTCCGCATCACCATGGCGCCCTCATCGACGATCGCGCGTTCGCCGCTACCGGCCGCCCGCGGTCTCACCCGCCGCGAGCCACGAGGTCCCGATCACGTCAGTCATCGCAAACCTGGAGCCCCATCATGACATTCGCGAGCCGCCGCGCCGTGCTCGGAGGGTTGGCCTTTGCGGCTACCGGTCTTGCCGGTTCGCAAACGTCGGCCGCCACCAAAGACGGCCACGCTGCCGGATATGACGTCGCGCCGGCGGCGGATCATCTCGCCGTGATCCCGCGCCGCACCGGAGATCCGATGAAGTTCACCGCCTCACTCGATGGCGGTCCGATCAAGGCAACGACCGGTGGCTGGGCGCGCGATATCACGACGCGCACCTTGCCGATCGCGACCGCCATTGCGGGCGCGCATCTCTATCTCAACGCCGGCGGCGTGCGCGAAATGCATTGGCACGACTCCGCCGAGTGGGCTTACATCCTCGCCGGCTATTGTCAGGTGACGGTGGTCGATCCCGACGGAGAGACCGAAGTCGCGAACTACGGACCGGGCGATCTGTGGTATTTCCCGAAAGGACACAGTCACGCAATCCAGACACTCGGGTCCGAGCCGTGTCACGCGATCCTTGCATTCGACGACGGGCTCTATGCCGAGCACGGCACGTTCGGCCTCAGCGACTGGATCAGCCGGCTCGATGCCGGCATGGTTGCGCAGGTGACCGGCCTGTCGAAAGAAGCCATCGGACAGCTCCCGTCGGCCGAAGTCTATATCCGGCAGGGTGAGATCATCGGGCGCGATACGCCGCAGGGCCGCACCCAGCAGGTGCTCAACCGCAAGCGCACGCATCGCTATCAGATGATGACGCATCCGCCGCGGGTAAAATCCGCGATGGGGACGATTCACGTCGCGTCGGCGAAGGAATATCCGATCTCGCGCACGCTGACCGGAATCGTGACAAGGCTAAAGGCCGGCGCCATGCACGAGCCGCATTGGCATGCGCACGCAAACGAGTGGCACTATGTGGCGAAGGGAAGGGTGCGCGTGACGCTGTTCGCAATGGACAAGCGGCTCGCGACCGCCGAGATGTCTCCCGGCGAGTGCGCCTACATCCCGCGCAACTGCGGCCACGCGATCCAGAACATCGGGGCTGAAGAGTGCGAGCTCGTCGGCGTGCTCGACGGCGGCCGCTACGAGGAGGCGACGCTGTCCGACTGGATGAAGCGGGCGCCGCGGCACCTTCTGGCCAACAATCTCGGGCTCGCCGAAGAGGCATTTACGCCCGGGCGCAAGGGCAAGGCTGGGTTGATCGCGCGAGTATGATCCAGCTCACAGAGGAGCAGAGGACGGCCGTGTATCTTGCGAACCGAAGAGCGCGCCTCTCCGTCCCGGCTGGACGTGAACGTTGCATTTCATACGCGTCATGGGGGAAATCGCATGCCGAACTCCATTGATCGAACGACAATAGCCTTGGGTTACCTCCGCAAGACCGTGGCGATAGCCCTCCTTGCGCTCGCCGTGGCCATCGGCGTCGCATCGACCGCCATGGCGCACGATGACGATCGCGGCATCCGCCTGGTCACCCAGAACATGTACGTGGGGAGCGCGTTCGACGCATTGAGTGTCGCGCAAACGCCGGAGCAGCTGCGTGCCGCGGTCGCGACGATCTACAACAACATCGTGGCCTCCAGGCCGGCCGAGCGCGCAGCCGCGATGGCCCGCGAGATCGCGCGACACCGGCCCGATCTGGTCGCGCTGCAGGAAGCCGCGATGCTGCGCACCGGAACCGGCGGCCCGGCGACCACAGTGCGATCGGATCTGCTGCAATCGCTGCTCGATGAGCTCGCAGGCCTTGGGCAGCGCTACCGTGCGGTGGCGATCCTTCCGGGACTCGATGCCCAGGCGCCCAGCGCGCTCGGGTTCGACGTCCGCGTCACCATGCAGGATGCCATTCTGGTGCGGAGCGATCCGCCAGGTGATGCCATCAAGGTGTCGAACCTGCAGATCGAGCAATTCGGCGTCAAGCTCGCAACGCCGACCCTCGTCGGTCCGATCACGGACCCGCGCGGCTGGGCCGCCATCGACGTGACTGTGCGCGGCAGCAGATTCCGCTTCGTGACCACGCACCTCGACTCCGTTTCTCCCGCGATCCGCGTCGCGCAGGCCAAAGAGCTGCTCCTGACCGCCGCCAACACCAGCCTTCCGGTGGTCATGGCAGGCGATTTCAATATCGCCGCCGATACCTCGCTCGATCCATCGTTCCCGGCATATCAGGCGATGATCAACGCCGGGTTCACCGACGCCTGGCAGAGCAAGCGCGCGCCCGATCCCGGCTTCACCTGCTGCCAGGCCGGGAACCTGCTCAACCCGACATCCCTGCTCAACCATCGGATCGATCTGGTCCTGTTTCGCGGCGGGTTCGGCGTCGCCGACATCAGCCTGATCGGCAACCAGCCGGCCGACCGCACGAGCTCGGGCCTGTGGCCATCCGACCATGCGGGCGTTGCGGCGACCCTTCGATTGCCCGCCCATCAAGTGGATAACCGATAGTCCAACGGCTTCGGCCGACCGAGCAAGCGAGGGCCCTATGAGCAAATCAGCGATGTGCGAACGATTCTGCGCAACGATCGGGCGTCGATGGCTTGCCGAGGTGGCGGCACTTTTCGCCCTCGCGCTGTTGTCGCTCGTGCCGGCTCCAGTCTCGGCCGACAATGACCACCAGCTGCGGTTCATGATCCAGAACCTCTATGCGGGTTCGTTCTTCCAGGAATTGACCGCCGCCAAGACCCCGGGCGAGATCATCGCCGCGGCGACGCTGACCTACCAGCACATTCTGGCCACCAGGCCGACCGAACGTACCGCGGTCATCGCCGACAAGATCGCCAGGCTGCGGCCCGATTTCGTAAGCCTCCATCAGGCCGCGATCCTGCGCACCGGCACCGCGCCACCGGCCACCGCGGTGACGTTCGACCTGCTGCAATCGTTGCTGCGGGAGCTCGCGGCGAAAGGCGTGCGCTACGAGACCGTGGCGGTGAGGCCGGGTCTCGACGCCGAGTTGCCGACCGCGCTCGGATTCAACGTCCGCCTCGCTCTGCGCGATGCCTTGATCGTGCGCGCCGATCTGCTCGAAGAAGGCCATGTCAAGCTCTCGAACCTGCAGATCCGCCAGTACATCGCGGCGTCGACGGATACCGAAGGGTATGCGTCCATCGACGTCGCCTGGCGGGGACGCCAGTTCCGGTTGGTGACGACCCACTTCGCCCTGTTGTCGTTTGCGGTCCCGCAGGCGCTGGAGCTCGCCCAGACGGCCGCGAATACGGCCTTGCCAGTCGTGCTGGTCTGCGATTGCAATGCCAACGCGGATAATCCCGCCGATCCGATCTTTCAGAACTTTCCGGCCTATCTATTGCTCAAGAATGCCGGCTTCGTCGACGCGTTTCGGACGGCGCGGCCCAACGATCCAGGCTTCACCTGCTGCCAGGAGGAAAACCTGCTCAATGTAGCCTCCACCATGAGCCATCGCATCGATCTCGTGCAGTTTCGTGGACCTTTCGAGATAGAAGATGTGCAAGTCGTGGGCGCCGCACCGGCCGATCGTGCGCGCCTCGGCCTGTGGCCGTCCGACCATGCCGGCGTTGTGGCGACCCTAAAGCTACGGGCTCGCGACGATGCCGACTGAGACGCAAATCCTGTGATACGAGCGCGCCCCGGCAGATGTGGCCGGCGTGACCGAAGACACATGGTTCAATGCCGTCCGCTCAACCTACAAGCGCGACCTCGTCGTTGCCAGAGACTTGATCGAAATCAGACTCTGAATCGCCCACTGTTCTTCAGGCACTGATTACTGTTCTGCCTTGAT
>JBBWZU010000044.1:0-15924 GCA_039649225.1 Hyphomicrobiales bacterium
AATACAGTCCCAATGCCACGATGAAGGTCGTTGCCAGGACGGTGAGGCCGTACACTGCGCCGATCGGCATCAGCAGCAGATACTCGCAAGTCCACATCACGAGCATGTGGCCGATATAGATCGGATAAGACAGCTCACCCAGGAACCGGTCGATCCGATGCGTTCGCGTGGCGCGAAACAGCGCCGGGATCGCGAGCAGAATACAGAACAGCAACCCCGTCGATGCGACACGCGACCAGCCATGCAGGCGATTGATGAGCACGGCGACCGCAATCGACGCGCATGCCGCGACGAAAAGCCACCAGAGTGGGGAATCGACGGCGCCGTTCTCACGCGCGCGATAGATCCGATAGCCGAGCACGCCAGCCATGAACAGCGCGAGCTCGGAGGGAAAGAACATGTAGGACCATGGAAGGTTGTGCAGGCCGAAGCCGAACTGAAGAAGCAGACGCAGCGTGATGCTGCCGAACAGGATCGCGGCGATCACCGGGACCGGGCGCCGCGCGACCAGCGGCGCAATCAGGTAGAAGGAGAATTCCAACCCGAGGGTCCATGCGGGTGGATTGAGCAGCAGCCCTTGCAGCCGCGCGGTGTCGTTGTCGAAATCGGTCACCAGCGAGAGCGAGCCGGTCTGCAGCGTGAGGAGCTGATGGATGTCCATCCCGATGATCGTGATCTGCGATGCAAGCAGCGGGGCCAGTTCGGCGACCGGAAGCGCCGGCATCGCTTGCCAGTAGAGGACGAACGGCAGCTCACCCGACCGGCTATGCACGACCAGCGCCAGACCCAGCGTCAGGAGCGCCACAACTGCGTAGGCGGGAAAAAGCCGCAGGAAGCGGTTGGTCAGGAACAACAGGTAGGTCGAACCTTTTGCGCTGTACGTCTCGTTCAGGACCAGCGCCATGTAGAACCCGGAAATCGCATAGAAGGCCTGCACGGCGGTATCCCCCGGAATCGACGGAACGCCGAAGACCGACATGAGCCCGACGTGCCCGTAGACAACGGACATCGCCAGCAGCAGGCGCAAAGTCCCCAACCTCGTCCCCCATCCGGCCACCTGCGGCGATTGGTCGAGCTATGCCCTGCCGGATGCAACGGGTCAAACGAAGGCTCATTCGAGCTTGCGCAAAAACGTGCGCTGCTCGGCGAGGATGAATTTCTGCTCTTCGGCGAAGCGGAAGTTGGCCATGCCGGCCTCATCGGTGCGCAGGCGCGCCCGGTAAGCCTCGTAGGCGGCCAGACTGTCGAATGAAATCAGCGCGTGCGCAATATTGTTGGTGCCCTCATGCGGCATCCAGTAGCCGACGAGATCGCCGCCGCAGCGCGGGATGATCTCGATCCAGCGTTTCGCGTAGGCCTCGAAAGCCTCGCGGCGGAACGGGTCGAGCTGGTAGCGGATGAAAACCGTGATGGTCATGGCCTGTCTCCTGTGCGGACAAGCGCCAGCATGCCCTGTTGCGGCGGCAAAATGCTTCGACTAACACCGAAGCAACAAAACGGGAGATCAGCATGTCACGGATCGGATTCATCGGGCTTGGCAACATGGGCCTGCCGATGGCGCAGAACCTGATCAAGGCGGGGCATCAAGTCGAGGGCGTCGACATGAGCAGCGTCCAGACCGACAAATTGCGCGCCGCCGGCGGCACCGTCGCCGAGACGCCCAAGATCGCGGCCGCGCGCGGCGATGTCGTCATCACGATGCTGCCCGCCGGCCAGCATGTGCGCGAGGTCTATCTCGGCGCCGGCGGCATCATCGAGAATGCCAACGCGGGCACGCTTCTGATCGACTGCTCGACCATCGACGTGGAATCGGCGCGCGTGGTCGCGGCTGCCGCGGAGGCCAAGGGTCTCCTCATGCTCGATGCGCCGGTTTCGGGCGGCGTCGGCGGCGCGGCGGCCGGCACGCTCACCTTCATGGTCGGCGGCAGCGAGCGCGCCTACGTGCGCGCCGAGTCCATTTTGCAGGCGATGGGCAAGACCATCGTGCATGCCGGCGGTTCGGGCAACGGGCAGGCGGCCAAGATCTGCAACAACATGATCCTCGGCGTCTCGATGATCGCCGTGTCGGAGGCTTTCGTGCTGGCCGAGAGGCTCGGCCTCGACGCGCAGAAGCTATTCGACATTTCCTCAAAATCATCCGGCCAGTGCTGGTCGCTGACCAACTATTGCCCGGTGCCGGGTCCGGTGCCGACGTCTCCGGCCAACCGCGACTATCAGGCCGGCTTCACCGCCGCGATGATGCTCAAAGACCTCGTGCTGGCGCAGAGCGCCGCAAACGCAGCTGGCGTTGCGACACCGCTCGGCGCCGAGGCGGCCGCGCTCTATAAAATCTACGCCGGGCAGGGCGAGGCCGGGCGGGATTTTTCCGGCATCATCAATTTCCTGCGCGGGCGCTAGATCTGTTTTTGCCTCGGCGCGAACGCGGTGCGCTCCCTCTCCCCGTCCTTTACGGGCAGAGGGTCGGGGTGAGGGGCTTCTCACCGTGACGCGCAATGCCGTGCGCAATCTTTCGCCCGCGGAGCGGCAACGTTTTTGCCTCGCGGCGCCAAACCGCAAACAATAAGGCAAACTCCGCGCCCGCAGGGCCTTCCGGGGCGAACAGAAACGATTCACTCTGCCTGATTCCGTTCGCGGACTGTCCGGTGCCGGCCGTTGCGCCATGCAGCTTTTGCGGGGAAAATGTTTCGCGCTGGCACAGACAAGCATTCGGACGGCGCGCTTTAGGTGAATCGAACGTAACCATTTCCGATTACATTCGATCTTCAATCAATCATTCACCCTCGCAAATAAACTCTATGTTTATCCTGCAATTTAAGCTGATCTTAGATCATGGGACGTAGTTTGATGGCATAAGGAACGGGGAAACAGGGCCTCGTTACGAACAATAACGCAGAGCCAAAACAGGGGCGTCATGATGAAGACCGTCGCGAAGGCGATCGAGCCGGCTGAACGTCAGGCACGTTTCGATCATATCCAGCCGCACTACCTCGAAGCCTTGACGCTGATCGAACGGCTGCACCGCCGCCTGCTCGACGTCATCAAGGATGAGTTCGACCGCAAGGGCCGTTCCGACATCAATGCCGTGCAGGCCTTGCTGTTGTTCAACATCGGCGACAAGGAATTGACCGCCGGCGAGCTGCGCACGCGCGGTTACTATCTCGGCTCGAACGTGTCGTACAATTTGAAGAAGCTCGTCGAGATGGGCTTCCTCGATCACCAGCGCTCGCGTGTCGACCGCCGTTCGGTCCGCATCAAGCTCACCGAAAAGGGCAGCGACGTGTGCGAAACGGTGCGTGCGCTCTACGAGAAGCACGTGCGCACGGTCGAGCAGGTCGGCGGCATCGCGGCGGACGAGTTCGCCGTGCTGAACAAGGCGCTGCATCGCCTCGAGCGCTTCTGGACCGACCAGATCCTCTATCGGCTGTAAGCGCTTCTCTTCAGAGGCAAAGCCAACCAACAATCGCGCAGGCTGGAAGGGCGCCCGGGTTTCCGGGGCGTTCTCCAGCCTCGTGTGTGTTTTGCTGCGGCGATCGCCGCGCTATCGCTGCGCGTCAATCACCTCGCGCAGGATTGAATTTAAATACTCGGGCTGTTCCAGCGGCACGTAGTGGCCACATTCAGGGACGACGTGAAGGAGTCCATGCTGTGCTGAGGCAGCCTGCGGGATAGGCCCAGGGCAGGAGATCATCGATCTTCTGTTGAGGTAGCCGTTGACGATCCTGGAGATGACGTCGGCGAGATAGTTGTGCGGTTCGACGCCGATCAGCTTGCAGGTCTCGACCAGTGAGGCGATGACGGCCCAATGCTCGGCGCCGCCATCGGAACCGTTCGGCCTCGCTACCCTGAAATAAATCGACCTCAAGCTCCGATTTGGAAACGTCAGGCCAGCTTTACGGCTTGGATAAGAGCGCTGCTTGTCGTCAAATCCTCGTCGGTCAAATGGCGGAAGCGCGGCGCAAGTTGCGCCCGTGTAATGGCGGGCGGCCGCACAGTCCGCTCGTCGCACACGACGTGGCATCCGGCTCGCTGCATGAGCGATATGTGCGTTGAATGCGGCTCGCGATTGATCCTATGGCGACGCTTGCCCGCAGCCAAGCGCCAGAGTGTATCCGAGCACGACCAGTGGCCGCTCCATTCCACCGTAATACCGATCGACTTGAAATCGATCTCGTGGCTCATGACGCCACCGGGTTTCAGCCAGCGGCACATTTCGGTGTACATTCCCGGCAGGTCGGGCGGCAACTCCAGCACGGTCTGCGACAAGACGAGATCCACGGTACCGCTTTCGATCACGCCCGGCTTCCATGCGGCGATATAGCAGACGGGTTCACTTCCGCGCGGAGTCGTCGCGGGACTCTTGGTTGCGGATCGAATCATATCCAGCCGATCTGACCGAAGAACTGCGTCCAAGCGCGCCGATGTGAGAATGCCGCCGGGGAACGCGTACGAGGGCAGCACCGGCTGGACGAGCGGGAATTCGGCTCCATCGGGGATGGGCGCGCGGGCCCGGAAGAGAGCGATCAACTCGTCGAGGATCCGTAGGTTGCGCGCATTGTCGGCATATCGGACGGCATCGAGCGCGACGTAACGTTCGACGCCAGAGAGCAGCGCGGCCAACCCTATGCCGAGCGAATCGCCTGGGCCAAGTTCGACCATTGTTTCGAACGTCGTGGGAAGTGCGCTTCGATGCAGCATTGAAAGGTGGCGCAACCAAACAGAGTAGCAGTACCTGGCAGACACCGTACCGCCCGTCTTCCTCCCCGTTAGGTTTCGGAAGCCAGGAATGTACGTTGCGATCCCGACTATGAGTGAGCGCGGTTTGACTGCCATTCGTTTGCTCCGGCAAGTATTACCCGCATCCTTCCGGGATATCTCTGTCCCGCATTGCCAATGGCCGCCGCGTTTCCTGGCGCGGCTGCATAGACGCATTTCCTCATGCCTGCGCCGGCGAGCGGACACGAAGATGCAACACGTCGCTGCCGGCCGCTCTGACCCAATCCAAATACCAAGTTTGGCTCAGCAGCAAGGCGTACAGTATCGCCCCTTCAAGCGTCCAGATTGGCATCGTCGCGAGGTTCAGCACGAAAAATCCAAAGTGGCACGACGTGAGGATTAGTTTTTCTTCGCCCTTCATCCGCAGTGCCGTGAGGAAATTCGAGAGCAGTAGCCACAGCAAGGCGGCAACTCCGAAAACGCCGAACTCATACAAATAAGATATGAAAGTGTTATGCGCATATAGCGGAAATCGCCCCACCCAAGCTTCAGGCCCAAAGCCAACCAGGAGATTGATGATATTGCCCTGCAGATACACGTCAATGTATTGGCTCCATATGTATGCTCGCCCTGAGAACAGCTGCCTTTCGTCCATCGTGAAGTGCTCAGGCGGCTGCACCAGTGATGCCCCTTTGTCGAGCACGGTGCCAATATCAGCAAACCGCTCTCGCGCCAGCGTTGCCACGCCAGCGAACACGAACAGGGTCACAATCCACAAGAGCATGAACACGACGGTGCGTTGCGTCGGAACGAATTTCCCTATGATCTTTGAGGCCACCAGGGAGATGGCAGGTAGCGCGGCCGCAAGTAGAGCCGTTCGATAATTTGCCAATACGAGTCCGGCCCCCGATACAGACAAAAGTGCGCAGGACGCGACCAAGCCCATCCCATGCGAGAAGCAAGCAACGTACAAAAATGTCAAAAAAATAATCGCGAGAGGCTGTTGTTGTTGATAACCTCCGAGAAAGCTGACTGACCCATCGATTTGCGTTGCTTGCAGCCCCCATGGCACCGAGAGCCATTGCAACACGATTGGACCGACAAAAACTACCATCAATGAGCGAAGAACCCGCGTCGATCCAAGCCGCCTCATCGCACAATTTGCTGCGACCGCAAATACAATCAGATAGAGCCACTTGAGGATGGCGTTCATTGCTCCAACCCAAGCTTCGTTCACCACGGCACTTAGCAAGATGGCAGATATGATGCCATAAAATGGAACTAGTCGTCGCAGCACGAGGTTGCGACCCCCAACGACCACAAGCCCGATCGCAACAACGGCAATGGAGGTTAGCGCCATCAGAGAGAGGCCAAGCACGATGGGCGGATACGTATATTGGTGGAAAGTTGCGATGCTATATCGGAACCAGGTAGCTAGGAGGAGAAATGCGGCGCAGGCGTCTCGTAAGAGCCATATCTGAACGAGCACCAATAACAAGGTGGCGCCGCAAACTGGGAGAGTAACATAGGTCGGGAACGAGGGGGCTTCCTGTTCCATCACACGATTGTCCAGCCTTGGAAGAGGATCGAGACGTGACACGTAAGCGCATGTTCAAGGCATATGACGTTCTGGGCCGGTTCGGAGCAGAACTTAGTTAAGCGTAACGCCGTCAGACGCACGTGCCGCATCTCTGTTGACGTCTCGAAACAAATCATGTCGGCCGCTGCGGTGTCGGCAAGTCCAAAACCCCGAGCTGCGGAATCCCCTCCGCAAGCGTCAACCCTGCCGCAACAGCCCTCTCACATCGGCTCCCGCCCGGCCCAAGAGGGTACGTTCGGGAGGTGCTGGAAGAATTGTCCCTATGACTCGAGTCTTTTTAGTTCCCTTGGGTTCGCTTTATTGAGCACGACCCCCAACAACTTCGTCGATACGAAGCGCGACGTTTTCAGAGCATCGAGCACAGCCTCTCGCGACGTGCACCCCCATTCGATTACCAGAATGAAAAAGTTGATTAAGTGGGCCGTCGCTTTCACGTCTGTGACTGTCAGCCGTGGAAGGTCGAGTATCACGTAGTCGTAGCGATCCTCGACGGACTGCAGGAGCCTTTGCAGTTCCGTCGGGGTAAGCTGCGTGCGCCGACACAGCGTCGCGGGTTGAAGGTTCTCCTTCGTGTTCGGATTGTGCGACGTGAGAGTCTTCACCGCCGGCGCCGCCGGCAAGAAGTCAAGATTACTGACCGGATCGACCCATATGATATCCTTCACGGCCGCGGGGCCCGAAAGAACGTCCACCAGTCCCGCGTTCGCCTCCGGGGCGAACTGCCGGGTCAACTCTGTATTTCGCAGGTCGCAATCAATCAGAAGGACCCTGCAGCCCGAGAGCGCAATCATTTCGGCTAAATTTGCCGCTACGACGCTCTTTCCCTCGCGGGGTCGCGCTGATGTCACGCCAACAATTTTGTTGGGCCGCCGCGAATCGGCAAGATCAGCAGCGACCTTCAAGGACCGAATTGTCTCGGCAAAACGGGAGAAAGGTTCACCGACGACGAACCGGTAGCGTCCCGCGACAGGCGGGACGAGCAGGTCGCCACTCGAGCTCCGGGCGCGATGATGATTTGGCAATACTGTGCCAAGTGCATGTGCCGGCCTAACTGCCGGTAGAATACCGAGACAGTCGACGCCAACCTCCTTTTCGACATCGTCCGATGTGCGGAAACCTGTTTTGAGATGCTCTCGCGCAAATGCGGCGCCGATGCCACAGACAAAGCCAAGAAGAGCTGCAGCCCCCAAGACAAGGAGCGCTTTGGGATCGCGCTTCACAAGCAACGCGGATGCTTCGGAAACCACACGTGACTCGGCTGCCGGGAACGATTGCTGTTGAGTCACCTCTGAGACCCGTTGAAGAAATGTCTCGTAGAGCGTTCGGTAAGTCTGCGCAGAACTTTCTAAGTCTTTGAGGGCAACACGCCGCTCGCTTGAGAGATCGGAAAGCTGCTGTTCGTTCGGAGGACGTACGGCGGGATCAACGACGTTTGTCTTGGCTTTGTATTCGGCAACAGCTCGTTCTGCGTTCTGAGCTTGCGTCTTCAGGGCGCCGATGCGTTCTTGAAGCCAAGCGTCTGCATACCGCGCGGCTTGGAGTTTCGAGCCGAGTTGACCAATGATATAGGCGTGAGTCACAGCATTGCTGATCAGAGCTGCTTTGTTTGCATCCGACGACTGGTAGCCGACCTGGATTATGTACGTCGAGCCAATGCGCTTGATCGTCAGGTTCGCTTGAAAACGGGCGATGGCGCGCCTCCACTGGTCGAATTCCCTGGAGGCCTCCCCCGTGCCGGGGCCGAGAAGGGTATTAAAGGTCATGCCTACGATATTCAGGACGCCGCTGCCTTGCGAGGCGAAGTCCGGATCGGACAGCAGATTCTGAGTTCTAATGACCGATCTGGCAATGCTCTCGGACTTGAGAATTTCCAATTGGCTATCGACATAAGCCGAATCGGCGACCGAGTTCGGGTACGTTTGCGATTGAAAGGGCGGGGTTTGTCGGGTGTCGAACAGCAACAGCGAGGAAGCGGTGTAACGCGTCGGCGTCACGACAAGGTAGACTACGCCGGCGGAAATGGCCAAAATCAAAATGCTGACGATCAAAACCCACCGGCGCCGCACGAGCCGGAACGCGTCAATCAGATCGATAGTCGCTTCCTGTGGCTCCGGGGCGTGCGGATCGTGTGCCCTCGCTAAGGTTGGCCATGCGACTTGGTTCAACATATCTGCGCTCTCCAAAAACGGGCGAGCCGCCCGCGTGAGTGCCCAGTACTTACGTCGGACGTCAAATCTCTCTAAATCTCTCTCGAGCGCATCATCGATCCCGACTAAAAGAGTCCTTCGCTAGTGCCCTATCCGTTGGCGTTATGTCATATGATGTTGCGCTCAGCACGGTAGTGAAGCCGGGCGGCCGCAGCCAGAGGCAGTGTTTGTGCGAAGTTACGGGTTATCGGCCTGAGACGTCGCGTTGGTAGCGCGCCAAGGCCTAATCTCGATTAACGACATCGCCGAGAAACTCCCGGCAGCGAGAGGATGACCTCACGGCACAGGGGCTTGCTCAGTTCGCAAAGCAACTTCGACTACGTCACCCGGCTGAAGTTCCGAATCCTCCTCTGCATTGAAGCGGGTCCGACCCTCCTCTCCCTTCCTGACGATGAGGATTTCCGGTTTGCCGCCATTTCCGCGCACAAGTTGTGACTTCACCAACCCGGTGAATTGAAGCTTCTCGCCAACGCTCCGCAGTTTCGCTCTGAGCTGGTCCGCCCTCACGCCAGCCTCTTGAAGCTCCCGAAGCAAATTGATCCTGCGCAGGTCGTCGAGCCGCTCCAGTTGCCTTGTAAAGTCATCCCGCTGCTTCCTTAGCTGCATCAGTTGGGCGGTCGTCTGCAATTTTCGGGTTGAGGACAGCAATACGGCTCGACGAGCCTCCGATACGCGCGGCATCGGAATAGCGCCTCTTCCGAAGAGACCAGCTATCCTCTGTAGATCCTGGCTGTCGGCCTGGAGCCCCTGATCCTCTTTCTCTAGTTGATCTGTGAGAACTTGGATTTGCTCTTCTGATTGCTTGACACCGCGTTGTAGAAATATCTTCTCACGAAGATAATCATCTTGACGAGTGTTCAATTGCTTGGCCTCTAAGCTTGTGATTTGCGCGATTGCAGACGGAGATATCGGCGCATCCGCCGCAAGCTTTTGTTCGACGTTGTCCTTGTCTCCCAGCTCGATCCTCATGCGCCAAATATGCGCCTGTTCCTTTGCGAAATCAGCCCAAAGTGTCTCGTAATCGCTGCGCAAGTCGGCCGATTCGAGGAACGGGTGATTCATCCTGAAACGCATGAGCTCATAGCCGCCTGACAGGGCCACTGCCTGGCGCACGGTCATCTGAGGACGAAAGGTCTGCTCACCCGGCCTGGATACATCGCCGTTTACATAAATCGGCCGATATTCCACGACGCCCGCGGTGACCTGATCGGGTTCGATGACGATGACGTTTTCGCGTCCGTCCGGCGCCCGTTGTCGAAAGGCCTTGGTTGAAAGCTGGGCCTGAATTTTTGCGCGGACCTCCGACGGCGAGAGGCCGACTGCAACAAAGGTTCCAAGCAAGGGGAACGAAATGCTTCCGTCCAATTGGATCGCAACGCGCTGCCGCAGGTCCGGCACTCCAGCAACCGATATCTCGATCACATCTCCAACTTCCAGACGGTACTCGGCTTTTGCCGGAATGGCCGAACATAGGAGCACGCCAGTCAGCAAGGCGCCTCTTTTACCAAGAGCCTTGGTCTGAACTGCAAATCCAGCAAATTTCATGCGCGACCCCTGTGTGGAACACGGGCCTCGGTCAACACTATGCCACGCTTCGCCCCTGCTCGCAACGCGCATGTCGTAAGCACACGAGTTGTCCGGTTTGTTGTCCCGCACAAGGAGCGGATCAATGAAGCGGGCAGATGAAGCGATTGGCGGCGCGACGTCGCCGATCCCGACAGGCGCCAGCTCCGTGGTCAAGCGATCCTGCAGCCTGCCGAACATCCGCTCGCTGCGCCCGCGCGCCTCGGGCGAATAGGCCGCACTGTGCTCGATGCCCAGATGCGCCAGCGCTCGGCCAACCTGGGTCAGCCGGCTTCTGTGCACCGGACCATCCGCCTTCGGCGTGTAGAAGTAGTGGCTGCCGCGATCCGTGTAGAAGCTCGGGGGCCAGCCCTGCGCGGGTGAACACTTTCAGGCATCCGCCGCGACTAAGTGACGACCAACCATGACTGCAGCTGCGCGCGGCGTGCCTGAGACAGGGCAGGTCGGGACCAAGAAACGGTCTCCAGGCACAACAAAGAAACCGCCGGGAAACGTCCCGCCAGGCAGCGCGGTTCCGCCTGATCAAGCCTGTCCCCCACCGCTTCCGACCCGGGCCATCTCGACCAACAAGAACTGGACGGATCATGTGCTACCAAAACCGGACAACTTGACTAGCTATCGACACTCGCACCGGTCTCTCACCCGGCGACCTGGTCACTCCGGGCGCGGTCTCGAGGTGCCAACGCTCGCGTCGGCGGGTTTCGGCAACGAGCAATGCCCGCGCGGCTTGCCATGCACCGCGCTGTGGATGTCGACGCAAATTGCCGGCAGCACATGTGCAGAAACAATTGTTGATCGCATTCGATTAAATAATGCGATCGGTTGAAACGAGAATGTGTTAAATTTTGAACGAGCGCGAAAGTTCTTTGACCAGTCGATTTCTCAATCGCTCACATTATTTCACAAGTGCTCACATACTGCACGATCGCTGCCGGCCCTTGCTTACAAGCAACGGCGGCACTGGTTCCTTCTCGAAGGAATTGTATCGCTCCGTTGTGCCAGATCACGAGTGTGGAACGGCGACCGACAGTGTTGGTCGTAAAAGAAAGAAGGGAAAGAAGGGGCTGGGCAGCAGCGTAAGTGCGTGTGCGTCATGTCTGTCGCGTTCTCACTGCTCAATGAGGGTGGGCAATGAAGGCCCCGCCCGTGAGTTCAAGTGCTCGTTGCCAATCGGACTCGAGGGCCGAGGGAGCGAGCGAGTGGCGGTTGAGCTTCGAGGATTTCGGGTTTCTCGCGTGCGTTTCCGACGTGTGCGCTATCGTGATCGCGAGTACGGTAACGGATAGCGCTTACCATTGGCTTGCCTTCGGTCGAGTTGGAAGCCATGTCGAGTTCTTCGGAGTAGGCGTGATTATGGCCGCTCTGGCGGCCGCACTGATGCGGCTGAAGGGCCTCCACGCTCCTGACAGTTTGCTGTTGGTTCGCCCGCAGGTTGCTCCGATCATATTCATCTGGAGCACCGTTGTTTTCTTTTTGCTTGGTGTCAGCTTTACATTGAAGATCAGTGAGAGCCTGTCACGCGGTTCGATCCTGTCGCTTGCCATCACGGCGCCGTTCGTCATCCTCGGTCAACGGTGCTTGCTCAGGCGGACGATGCTAGCCCTTCTCCATAATGGCTGGCTCAAACGCTCCAAGATCTTCCTCATTACCCGAAACGAGAGAACCAACCGCGCAGGTAACGAGATATCACGTCCGCATGATGTCGTAGGGAGCCCCGCGTTTGAGGTTGTAGGGACTTACGTCCTGCCGCCGGAGTCGGAGGCCACCGGGCAGGTGCTTGAGAAGATTGTGACAGCCGCGCGGAGATTGAGGATCAGCGAGGTTCATCTAGCGCTCGACTGGACCGCGTGGTCTGACATGAAACAGATCATCGCAGAACTGCGCGTACTTCCGTTGCCGGTGCGCCTGATCGCTGATGCGACAGCGCGCGAGGTCCTTCAGTACCCGCAGCAGAAGCTAGGCGGAGTGGTTAGCTTTGAGCTTCAGCGTGCGCCGTTGTCGCCGGGCGAGCTGGCAGCCAAGCGAGCATTCGACATCGCCATCGCGACGCTCGGCCTATTGGCAATGGCCCCGTTCCTGCTGGCCATCTCGCTCGCTGTGTGGATCGAGTCACCAGGACCCATTCTCTTCAGGCAAACACGCGGTGGGTTCGACGGACGAGCCTTCAAAATTCTGAAATTCCGCACGATGCGTGTGCTGGAAGATGGCCCAACGATAACCCAGGCTACTTCATGTGATTGCCGCGTAACGGGCATTGGGCGATGGCTTCGCCGATCTAGTGTCGATGAGTTGCCGCAACTCGTCAATGTGCTGCGCGGCGACATGTCGCTCGTCGGACCTAGGCCACACGCGCTTGTGCACGACGTTCAGTATAGAAGCTTGATCTCAAGCTATCCGTATCGCCACCATGTGAAGCCTGGGATTACCGGGTGGGCCCAGGTCAGTGGATTTCGCGGCGAGACGCCAACGATCGACCTTATGAAACGGCGGATCGAACTAGACCTCTGGTACATCACCAACTGGAGCTTCTGGCTGGACCTCCGGATTCTCTTCTGGACCGTGTTGGAGATCTGCCGAGGTCGGAATGCGTTCTAAGCAAAATATCGGAATGGTCTTGATTGAGCCGAAACTGTCCCAACGACGAAGAAACGAGCACGGCGGAATTCCCCCCGCTCCGGCTGAGGCGCGCTGAGTTCACGCTGTCATAGGATCGAACACGGACAAGACGCGACCCGTCCCTGACAGGATGGGAGGTCGCCATGAAGATATGTGTCTTGGGCTTGCGAGGATTGCCCCATGTAATGGGCGGGGTGGAGACACATTGCGAGCAATTGTTCCCGCTCATGAAAGAACTACATCCAAACGACTCGTTCACGATCATCGCACGCAAGGCGTATTTGCGAGAGAGAGTCGCCAACTTTCAAGGGCTGCAAGTTGTCTCGCTACCACATGCGCGCAGCAAGTATCTCGAGACCATCACCAACGCGATCTACGGCGTGCTGTATGCACGATTCGTGTTGCATGCTGACTTGCTTCATCTCCATGGCATTGGTCCTGCCCTCGTGGCACCTGTTGCAAAAGCTCTCCACATGAAGGTGATCGTCACATATCATTCAAAGAATTACGAACACCGCAAATGGAACCGCGTTGCGAGGTCGATCTTGCGGATTGGAGAGTTGTGTGCGGTGACGTTTGGTGACCGGGTGATATCCGTATCACAATGCCTCGCGGCGGATTTGAAGCGGCGGTTTCCATGGGCAGCCGCCAAAATATACTTCATTCCGAACGGCGCCACCCACTTCGACCCCGTCAGCTCTGAGATGCACCGCGGCGATGACGTTTTCGCCAGATACGGCATCGAGAAGAACAAGTACATTATTGCGGTTGGTCGACTCGTTCCAGAAAAGGGGTTTCACGACTTATGTCAGGCCTTTAAAGCGGCCGATCTCGACTGTAAGCTTGTAATTGCCGGTGATGCGGATCACAGGGATGGGTATTCGAGGCGTCTACTCGAGCAGGCAAGTGATAAGCTCGTATTTACTGGATCCGTAGCCCATAACGTATTGCAGGTTCTCCTCGAAAATGGATCATTGTTTGTGCTTTGCTCCTACAATGAAGGCCTTCCGATCGCTGCGCTGGAGGCCGTGAGCGCCGGCATTCCAATTTTGCTGAGCGACATCGAACCGAACCGCGACCTGGGCCTTCTTGCGTACAATTATTTCCGAGCTGGCGATGTCGATGATCTGCGGCACAAGATCTCGCAAGATCACGAGCTTTACCGGGTACACGCCATAGATCGCGACAGAATTCTTAAGCAATTCGACTGGCATGTGATCTGCGCGAAGACCGACAGGCTCTATTCGACATTGCAAGCATGGGAAAGTGGACTGAGGTAGAGCTTGTGCGATTGAAGCATCGGCTATTCGCCGCGGGTTTCAGAGCGATCGGCGCTACTCGCGGTGATCGTTGGCTCCGCGTTCTTGCGCGCGGGAGGGGCGTGATCCTGATGTTTCATCACGTCCGGCCTTGGCGGCCGCGCAATTTCGCGCCGAACCGGCTGCTCGAGATCACGCCAGGGTTTTTGGACGTCGTCTTGACGGAGTTGCGACGCGAAGGGTTCGACATCATCCCGCTCGATGCGGTGCCTGGCCGGTTGTGCCCGGATTGTGGCGGGCGGCCTTTCGCAGTTCTGACCTTTGATGACGGCTATCGCGACAACGTCGAGCACGCTTTGCCGGTTCTGAAGCGGTACAGCGCACCTTGGACGCTTTTCGTCACGACGGAGTTCGCCGAGGGGCACGGCCGCCTATGGTGGCTGGAACTCGAGGAGGCGATCGCTCTCCTCGATCGGGTCGTGCTCGCCGGTGACAGGTGCGTACTGGACCTGCCCAGCCGCACCGCGAGGGAAAAAGAGGTCGCGTTTGAGACTGTCTACCGGCGCCTGCGTGCGGGTCCGGAAAAACACTTGCGGGGCGTGATTGCGGATCTTGCCCGACGGGGAGGGGTGTCGGGGAGCCTGCTCAACGCGGAACTTTGTCTCAGTTGGGACGAGATCAAAATGCTGGCACGCGAGCCCGATGTAACTATCGGTGCGCATACATTGTCCCATCCGATGCTGGCAAAGCTTGATACGACGACTGCCGCTCACGAGATCGCCGGAGGCAAGGCGCTGCTTGAGCAGCGCCTGGGACGGCCGGTCAAACATCTGGCCTACCCAATCGGGGACGCAACCTCTGCCGGCGCGCGCGAGTTCCGCCTCGCTCGGGAGGCGGGCTTTGTAACCGCGGTAACTTCGCGGCCGGGCCATGTCTTTCCGGATCATGCCGCCTACCTGCATGCGCTGCCGCGCGTCTCGATTAACGGACTATTTCAGAGCAAGGCGGCATTGCGCGCGCTCCTGTCGGGAGTGCCGTTCTTGGCCTGGAACCGTGGCCGCGTAGCGACAATCGAGACTTAGCCGCAATCACGAAAAAGGTTCGGATAACCGGCCCGCAATTCGCTCGGCGACCCGTAGAATCCCATATTGATTGCGCGCTTCGCAGGGGACACAAAGGTGGCAGTCTCGTTGCACGCCGCGAACAAGGTCTGGTTCGGCCCTGCCGGTGGCGGCCGAGCCGGTTCCTGGCCTTCGAAGCGGCGATCCTTCGAAGCTCCGCCGACGGGATTTCACCGGAGAGCAGGCCGAATGATTCTCATTGTGCTGTCCGCCCTCGTCGGCGCCGGGGCGGCATTCTTTATACTTTTGCCTTATGGTTCCGTGGTGGCATGTGTCGCAGCGCCATTCGGCGGCGGCATATTCGCAGCACTCGCAGCCCTGTGGTTAGGATTCCGATCGAGAGTTGAAGTGAATGTAAGTCGGGGTCCTGAATGACATGACGCACACGCCGACGCGGGCTCCTGCGTGATGAAGAATCTGAAAACGAACTTGCCGCCGCTACCTGGTACGGGCGATCACCAGCGGACGATCGGACCCGGTCCGCTCGATCACCGCGACGTTCGGGAAGCCGTTGTTGCGGACCAACTCGACATTGAACGGAAGCGATGCCCTCGTGAACGTCTCGGGATGACGGCGTTCGATCGAGCGTTCGTTGTTGCATTGCAAGACCAGGGTATCGGCGACCGCCGACAAATCAGAAACCGTCCTCGCCATCGCATCGGCACTCAAATAGTAGAGCGTGCAGAAGGCCGTCACGAGGTCGAATTTGCCGAGATTCATCGAGCCGGCTTCGCCGTGCGAACCTTGAACATACGAGAAGCGGTACTCGATGTTGTCGGCCCACTCGAAGAGTTTCTTGACGAACAAGCCCTGCTGGATGGCGG
>JBBWZU010000050.1:0-2946 GCA_039649225.1 Hyphomicrobiales bacterium
CCGAGAGTTCGAAGCCCTCGCGGCGCATGGTCTCGATCAGGATGCCGAGCTGCAATTCGCCGCGGCCCGCGACTTCCATCGCGTCGTTTTCGTCCGACGGCGACACGCGCAGCGCCACGTTGCCTTCGGCTTCGCGCAGCAGGCGATCGCGGATCATGCGGCTCGTCACCTTGCTGCCTTCGGTGCCGGCGAGCGGCGAGTCGTTGACGCGGAACGTCATCGCCAGCGTCGGCGGATCGATCGGCTCGGCAGGAAGCGGCGTCTCGACTTCGGGCGCGCAGATGGTGTGCGCCACGGTCGCTTCCGGGAAGCCCGCCAGCGACACGATGTCGCCGGCGAAGGCCTCATCGAGCGCAAGGCGCTCAAGGCCGCGGAACGCCAGCACCTTGGAGATGCGGCCCTGCTCGATCAGCTTGCCGGTGCGGTCGAGAACCTTCGCGGCCTGGTTCGGCTTCACGCTACCGGAGAAGATGCGCCCGGTGACGATACGGCCGAGATAGGGATTGGCTTCCAAAATGGTGCCGAGCATGCGGAACGGACCGTCCTCGACCTTCGGCGCCGGGACATGGCGCAGCACCAGATCGAACAGCGGCTGCATGCCCTTGTCGTTCGGGCCATCCGGGCTGTCGGCCATCCAGCCCTGCTTGGCCGAGCCGTAGAGCAGCGGGAAGTCGAGCTGTTCCTCGGTCGCGTCCAGCGCGGCGAACAGATCGAACACTTCACCCGCAACCTCGTTCGGGCGCGCGTCCGAGCGATCAACCTTGTTGATCACCACGATGGGACGAAGGCCGAGCTTGAGCGCCTTGGACACGACGAATTTGGTCTGCGGCAGCGGGCCCTCGGCGGCGTCGACCAGCACGAGCGCGCCGTCCACCATGCCGAGAATGCGCTCCACCTCGCCGCCGAAGTCGGCGTGGCCGGGCGTGTCGACGATATTGATGCGGGCATCGCCGACTTCAATAGAAGTCGCCTTTGCCAAGATGGTGATCCCGCGCTCGCGCTCCAGATCGTTGGAGTCCATCGCGCGTTCAGCGACGCGCTGGTTCTCGCGGAACGAGCCGGATTGCTGCAGGAGCCGGTCAACCAGCGTGGTCTTGCCATGGTCGACGTGGGCGATGATCGCCACGTTTCGCAGATTCATGTGTGATTCCAATGGGTCCGTGCCGCGCAACGCAGCGGCTGATATTGCGGCGCAATATAGGGATCGGCGGCCCAAAGGCAATCGTTAGTTACCGGCCTCTGGATCAGCGTTAATCCCGATCCTGTCGCGCAATCCGGCCGCATGAACCGGGCCAAGAACTTGCGCTCAACGGTTCCGGATCGCAAAGGCGATGAGGGCGATGCCGCCGGCGGCAATCGCGAACGTAAGCAGCATCAGTCCCGCGATCTCGCCTCCCATGTTCACGCCGCTGGCGCCCATGAACAGGAGTGAACAGATGCCGGGGAGCAGCAACGCGATTCCGACCAGAACAAGAAACGCGGTCAGACAACCGCCCATGCCCTGCGGCCGCGGCGGGGGAGCGGGATTCGGATCGGTCATGACGCGCGCCTGCCCGCGTTCCTGCGCGCGAGCCAGATCAGCGCGATGCCGACACCGGACACCGCAAAGCAAAACACCCACAATCCCATCAGCGCCTGCAGGATCGGGTCGCCACTGCGCCACTCCGACATCGAGCCCAAGGCCAGGACCAGCGAGCACAGGCCGGGTAACAGCAGGACGACGCCGATCAGGATCATGGCGATCTCGCCGCCGGTGTGCTGCAGCGTCGGCGACGGGTTGTCGGGCTCGCTCATGCGGGCGTCTCGAGGTTCATGGCGGCACGGATCTGATCGATCTTTCCATTGCGATAAAACAGATTGTAGGTGTCGAACGGAATGATCTGCCCATTCGGCGTGATGAAATGGATGCAGGAGCGCTTCACGCCGCCGACGCAGAAATTATAGCGGTCCATGAACTGCACGATCGCGACGCGGAACACGTTTTCGTAAGTGAGCGAGGCCGGCGCCTGCACCTTCGGCAGGCAGCAGAGAAATTCGTGCAGCCGCTCGGACGCGTTGTTGGGGCCGGACGAGAGCGAGAACAGATCGATGAACTTGTCCTTGAGGATCGGCTGCTTCTCGAAGCTGATCGTGTTCGGCGTGATGGCGATCAGCTCCTCGCGCGGCACTAGCGAGGTCACGGGCAGCACCGAATTGCCGTTGCGCAGCCCGTAGGCGATCGAGATCTGCTCCGGATTGCACGGCAGCGGGATCATGTCATCGGCCCCGAACACACCGGAATCCGCAATGATCGCGCGGCGAATGTCGGAGAGCAGCACGCGGTCGCGACGGGGGTCGAAATTCTCGTTGCGGCCGGCATCCTGCACCGGTTGAAACGTGACGCCGCGCACGCATTGCCATTCGAGCGCGTGCCTGACGATCGCGCCGATCTCGCGCTCGTTGACGCCGCGCTTCACCGTGACGACCAGCGTGGTTGAGATGTTGTGCCGCTCGAGATTTTCCAAGGCGTCGCGGCGCACACGGCGCAGGTCCGCACCGCGCAGGTTCATCAGCGCCTCGCGCTCGAGCGAGTCGAACTGCAGATAGACCTCAAGCCCGCGCTTGCGCGCCGCCAGTTGCGCGGCGAAGTCCGGCTCCTGCGCGATGCGAAGGCCATTGGTGTTGATCATCACGTGGCGGATTGGACGCGCCCGCGCCGCATCCAGGATCGCGAAGAATTCCGGATGCAGCGTCGGCTCGCCGCCGGATATCTGCACCAGGTCCGGCTCGCCTTCGCTCGCCACCAGCGCATCGAGCATGCGCGCGACCGCGGCGACCGACAAGTGCTTGGACTTCTGCGGCGAGGACTCGGCAAAACACACCGGACAAGTGAGATTGCAGTGCTCGTTGATCTCGATCAGCGCCAGGCAAGAATGCTGCTCGTGGTCCGGGCAGAGGCCGCAGTCA
>JBBWZU010000009.1:0-4023 GCA_039649225.1 Hyphomicrobiales bacterium
ATTTTCGTCTACCGCGACACCGACATGTGCCGGCAGCAATTTCACGACACCTACGGGCACTCGTATCAGAACTATCAGGCGCAGATCCGCCTCTCGGTGAAGATCAAGTTTCTGCTCGGTCTCGCGCGCCGCCTGACCGAAGTCATCGGAACGACGAAAATCCCGTCGGTCAGCGAAAAGCTCGGCACCATGGCGGCGCAAGCCAGCATGGTCGACGCGATGCTGTCGGGCATGGAAGCCAGCGGCTCCAGATTCGGCGAGTGGTGGGTCCCGAACAAGCAGTTCATGTATGCGGCGCAGGTCCTGACCCAGGATCTCTACCCGCAATTCATCAACGCAATCCGCGATCTCTCGGGCGGCGCGCTGATCATGCTGCCGTCGTCGATCGACGATTTCAAGGATCCGATGCTGAAGAAGATCATTCACACCACCCAGCGCGCGGCCGCGACCGGGCCGGAGGACAAGGTGAAATTCCTCAAAGCCGCGTGGGACGCCATCGGCTCTGAATTCGGCTCACGCCACACCCAATATGAGATGTTCTACGCCGGCGCTCGTTTTGTGACCGCGGGTCACAGCTTCCGTACCTATGACTGGAATTCGGCCACCGGGATCGTCGAGAACCTGCTGTCGTCCTATACGCTCGACGGCGAACTCTCGTCGCCCCGGCAATAGGCGAGCATCGCTGCCATGAAAATCGCCATCACCAATCTCGGCGCGATCGTCTCGGGCAATTGGCGCGATCCGCTGACCGCTGGCGATACGATCATCACCGACGGCGAAACGATTGCCAGCGTCGGCACCGCCTCCGCGACGTCGGTTGAGGCCGCGGACGTGGTCATCGATGCCGGCGGAATGACCGCGATCCCGGGCCTGATCGATTCCCATGTTCACATCACCTTTGGCGACTATACACCGCGACAGCGCACCGTCGGCTATCTCGAAAGCTATCTGCATGGCGGTGTGACAACGGCCATTTCGGCTTCCGAAGTCCATGTCCCGGGCCGACCGCGCGACGTCGAAGGCGTCAAGGCACTGGCGATCGCGGCGCAACGATGCTTTGCGGAATACCGTCCCGGAGGAATGCGAGTCGTCGCAGGCTCGGTCATTCTCGAGCCAGGCTTGCAGAAATCCGATTTCCACGAGCTTGCCGCTAAGGGCGTCAAGCTCGCGAAGGCCGGCTTCGGCGCCGTGAAGACCGCCTATGACTATGTGCCGATGGTGACGGACGCCAAGGCGGCCGGCCTGATCACCACCTGCCACACCGGCGGCTCCTCGATCCCGGGCTCTGGCGCCATCACGGGTGACCATCTGCTAGAAATGCATCCCGATGTCTCGTTCCACATCAACGGCGGCCCGACCGCGATGCCGGATGCGGATTTCGAGCGCGTCATCCGCGAGAGCACGATGGCGTTGCAGGTGTGCACGGCGGGAAACCTGCGCACGACGCTGCTGTGCGGACGGCTGGCGATGCAGCTTGACGCGTTCGACCGCTTCATCATCGCGACCGACACCCCGACCGGAAGCGGCATCATGCCGCTTGGCATGCTCTACACGATCGCGCACCTTGCCAGCCTGACCGAGATGTCGCCGGAGCAGTTCATCTGCGCGGCGACTGGCAACAATGCGCGAATCTACGGACTGAACAGCGGTTTCCTGAAGGTTGGAGCGGCGGCGGATATCATTCTTCTCGATGCTCCGGATGGCGGCACGCAGGCAACCGCGCTCCAGGCGATCAAGCACGGCGATATCGCGGCAATCGGAGGCGTTATCACGGCCGGCGTGCCGCGCTTCGTCGGCCGCAGCCGCAATACGCCGGCGACGACGCGCCACGCGCGCGTTGCTCGCTCAAACGTGATGCAGGATTTCGCGGCGGCGCCGCATTGACGCGCCGCGCGCTTCCGGGATCAGACCGGATCGAAATAGTGAATCTCGAACAGCAGGCAACCATTGTTGGACTTGAACGGCCCATGAAACGCGCCGGGAGGCCGCGACGCATAGGTGTTCGGCCGGAACGCTTCGCCCCCCTCGCCTCTTTCGTCATTCCCGACCGTCAGATCGCCGGCGACCAGATAGACTTCTTCCCAATACTCGTGAACGAACGGCGCCGTGGTGAAAACGCCGGGCGCAAACCGCAGCAGGCGCGAACGGCTGCCACGCTTGTTGGTCTCATCCAGCGCGCCCGACAGGATCTTCTGCTGAATGCCGGCCGGATAGCCCGGCGGGGTTTCCCATCCCGTGCTCATGTCGACGGCGTGAAATTCCTTGTGCTCTTTGTTGACCGGCATCGTCTCACTTTCTTCGTTTCAGATTCGGAGCGCCCTGCGGGATTTACCATCCATGCAGAAGAACAGCATCCTCGGACGGTTGTGGGCGGTCGTCGCACTGGCGATCTGGGATAGCGTCCCTCGAAGAACACCAACGGCCGTCCGCGACTCACAGCATGATCGTGGACCTCTATCACACGGCCGACAAAAATCTCATGGTCGCCGCCATCATGACGCGCATGCGCCCGACATTCAAAGACCGCGCAGGCGTTCGGCATGATCGGAACGCCAGTTACCCCGGCAAGCGGCATCACGCCATCCCATTTTTCACCTTTGGCTTGGGCGAACTGGTTCGACAAGACTTCCTGTTCCTCGTTGAGAATGTTGATCGCGTAACAGTCTACCTGCTGCCAGACCGGAAATGTGAGCGCCTGGCGATGAACGCTGAACAGAACCAAGGGAGGATCGAGCGACACGGCGTTGAACGAACTCACCGTCATGCCGATGCGCGCGCCATCGGGTGCAAAAGCCGTGACGATGACGACGCCGGTCGGAAATCGCCCGAGGGCATTGCGCAAACCGCGGGCATCGAACGGCACGTGGCAACCTCCGCAGGATATGCCAATATACATTAAAACATAGCTATGCTACAAAGGTTTTATTCGCCTGACAGTGAGCATGCGCGGCGCGTCCGGATTTGCTAACGGTTTGAACCGCGCACCGACTCGAGGCTTCGCCTCAAATCGAGACCGGGTCAACACGCAGGCGCGGCCACCGGAGGGCGACCTTGTCGCGAGCCAAAACGAAATCCGAGCGAGCACACGGTTCACGGCGAACCGACGGGCCGAAGGTTGCAAAGGGCTCCATTCCATTGACGGTATCCCGTCCCGAGCTCCTGTCCGGCGGCACCGACCGGGATTTTCGCTGCCTCGTGCATAACATGTTTGCATTCATGGCGCGGCACGAAGCGGTGCGTGACGGTCACGCGCGGCACATCGGCCTTGCCGGCATCGAGTACACGACGCTGATTTCGATCGGCCACCTCGGCCTGGAGGGTGACGTCAACGTCAAGACCGTTGCCGATCACCTGCACATGAGCGGGGCCTTCGTCACGACCGTGACCAGCAAGCTGCAGACGATGGGACTGGTCCAGAAAACCCAAGACAGCATCGATCGCCGCCGGATTTCGCTCGCGATCACCGAAGAAGGCAAAGAGCTGCTGCGCCGGCTGGCGCCCTACCAACGTGAAATCAACGACGTCGAGTTTTCCTGTCTGACTAAAGAGCAGTTTCAACTGCTGTCGACCATCATGGAAAACCTGATCGCGTGCGGCGACAAGGCGGTCGCGCTGCAGCGCTACAAGTCAACGATCAAGGACGACAGCCAGGTCGCCTGAACCAGCGTGGACGACCGAGGCGGCCGTGTCACATGCCGCAGTTCCAGATCTGACCGATTGGCGTCGAAGTCCAGCACGGACCGAAGCTACCGCCGTTCCAGCGGCCGCGATAAAATCCTGGTCCGCCCCATCCATATCTGAACTCCCCGCCGGACCAGTAGCGCAGCTCATACCGCGCGTAGGGGCCGCGATAACGCGCGCTGCGATCCCTCCAGTCGGCGAGGTCCGGCGGCTGTCGATACCCCGGGAGAAATCCGTACCCGCGCCAGCGATGCCCGAGAGGATATTTGGGATGCACGGCGATCCGCAGTTGACGTTTCCCCTCAACCTGTTTGGCAATCGCCGTTGCCGGCAACAGCAACG
>JBBWZU010000062.1:0-3247 GCA_039649225.1 Hyphomicrobiales bacterium
GTCTCGCGCCGAAGGATGGCGACTTCTGTTTTCGTCAGCGTGCCCTCGATCGCGTGCCAGCCCTCGTGATAGGCGGCGCGCACCGCGTCGGGATTGTCGGCCAGAGCCACGGCGATCAGCGGAAATACGCCGCTCCGCTCGCGACCCGGATAGTAGGCGCCGGCCGACTCGTATTGTCCTTGATCGTGCCCGAGGTTCCAGTCGCGGCCGGGCCTTTCGCCGATCCGATCCGGCGTCGCGGTGCGCTGCGCGGCCTCAGGCCCTGCCACCTGTTCGACGGCGGACAGCACGGCGGCTCCAGCCCCGCGCGCGTTTCTTCTGCCGCGCGGCTCAGGCCGTCATTGTCCGGCGTGCCCAATACGCTATATTGAAGCTACCGGGGACGTCTTCCAATTCAGGAGGCGTGCGGATCGCCGATTGTGTCTCCTCGCCCTTCGGACGGCTAGAAACCGACCGGTCCCCGGTGTCACCTCCCCTGTCATGATGCAGCGAATAGTGGAAGCTCCCCCGCGGCCTTCAGCTGTAATTACGGTGACATTCTCGTTGCGGCAAAACTACAATCGCCATTGTATCCTACAAGATCTTCGATGATCTTATGGCGTAGTCGGCTCGTATTTCATCATAACGGGGTTCCCATTCGCCAATGCCAAAATACGCCTGCACAGCCGCTTCCACTGCGGCGGGAGACGATACCCTTCTATATCGCAACATCTCTACCTCTCGAGGTGAAGCAGGTCTAAATATCGTCCTATCTCGAGATTGAACGTGCATCGCGCCGTTCCAGCCGATCTTAAACGCTGGCTGCGGATATTCTCCAAGATTGTACTGCACGTTTTCTAATATTGGCCAATGTCCAAGCCAAGCATTCAGTGAAAGCAAGAGGAAAGCCGGCGTTCCGTCCACAATCACCATGGGATCTGCATCATCACGCGTATATTTTTCTTCGAAAACTGCAAGGTACAGCTCACCTTCCCAATCACCCACGACCTGTCCTCCCGCCCAATGATCCTCATCCAGCGGAATCAGGAACACATCACCGATTTTGGCCTTGATGCTCATGAGTTGTGCTCGCTCTATCGCGCTTTGGGCAAGCCGAATGCCCTCTGCCTCCGCAGCCCAATAGGGTCCTTGTCGTTTGAAACCGACTGAGATCGCATTGCCCGGACTCCACCGGTCAACGCTTGTATAAAGTTGTGCTCAGCGATGTCCAACTGTACACCTGGATCGGCTGTGTCGACAATGTCGAAACTGAATTCCGACTTCGGGAAGGCCTTCGCGTGCTCGATCTGTCGCGCGATGTAGCGCTTATTATTCATTGCCTGCCCCACATAGGGAGCGAGTTTGCCCGTAACATCCGTCCTCAGATACACAATGCCCTCCGAAGCAACTTTCCTTGCGGCGGCAGAACCTGCCGATCCACCCCCAAAGGCCGGGGCGCTCGGTCCCGATCCGGCTATATGCGGTTCGGCTCTTTGCAAAAAGAGGCCAGAATTGGTCGTGAGGTCATTCGTCACCCCAGAAATTTCACTCGGGATGCGCAAAGACGCGGCAACACTGTTGCCAAGCGGGTCGACCAGGTTTGGCGGATCATTTTCTTCGCCGGCTTCCCTTGCACGTCGTTGTGCTGCTCTTTTGACTTGCGACGCATTTGCTCGATCTCGGAGCGACTGAGCATCTCCGAAGTTTCGCAGATAACCGGCTTCGCCGGCGGTGAGGCCTTCCGGCGCGATTCCAAAGAGGTCTTCGATTGCGTTGCCGAATCTCCGCTTGATGTCGTGGACCGATGCCTTCGTCGGCGTGAGTGTGCTCGTGCGTCCCGCATTGACAAAAACGATGGCGCCGGCGACTTCGCCGCCCCCGCGCTGGATATGATCCGCGAGATCGGCGAGCGTCGAGCCGAGCACGCTCACATTGTCGACCAGCACATAGCGCGCGCCGGGCGTGACCGGGCCGCGAAAGATGGCGCGATGCGCGAGCCGCGCCATCGCGCTGGCGCCGGTCTGATAGGCTCGATTGACTCGCCGGATATCGGTTTCGTGCCGGCCGCCCGCTTTGTGCGCGTAATAGGACGCGAGCGCGCCGGGAACGGCATTGGTGCCGCGCGCCCCCGCGGCGCTTACCGGCACGTAGGTGACATCGGTTCCGAACTTCTCACGCGCAGCCGCGATGTTTTCTCCGTTCACGAGGTCGCGCACCACGCGCACTGCTGCGTCACTGTCGCCTGCGTTCGCCGCCGCATAGTCCGGATGGCGCTTCGGCTGCCAAACATTGCGGAAGGTTGCGACTGGCTCGCTCGCCGCCCGCGGGATGGCGCGTGTGTGTTGCGGGGATGATGATGGCCGGAACGAATCCGCCCGCGCGGACCCGGAATCAAAAACCCCGCCTGCAGGGCGGGGTTCGGTCGGCTTCTTTGTTGTGTCGAGACGATCGGGTGGCTTGTCCCGTTCTCCAAGCAGTCCCTCGTCCGTAGGCTTCTGCTTGCGCCTTGCTCTGAGCGACCGATCGGCGCGGCGTTGCGCAAAGTCAGAATCGCCGACCTTTTCGACGCTAGGCAATACGCCCTGTCCGCGCGCAACGGTCTGCTGGCCGGCGGGCGCGGGCGCGACGATTTCGTCGTCGTGGCCGAAGCCTAGGTCTTGATGGTGCCCTTGAGCGCGTTCTTGAGCAGATGAGCCAGCCTCGTGACCTGGTTTATTTTCGGTGCGGGGGGCGTCTTCGCTGCCGCGCTCTCCCTCTTGAGCGCGTTCCGAACCTTCCCCTGACGTGCGACGGCGAACAGAGCTTTGCGCCTCGCCACCTTCCGCCCACCAGCGCGTGCGCATGTCGGCCGGCAAGGCTCGGCGCCGCACCGCCATCTCGCCGCGCGCAAAACTTTCGAAAATGTCCTCGGACGTGCGAAAGCCAACGCCGGCGACTGCGTTCCTGATGCGGGCCAGCATCCGCATGATCTTCGCGAAGATGCGGCGCACCGCGATATGAATGCCACCGACGAATTCACCATTGGCTTGCGCGATGGCGTGGTTCGCGGCCGCTTCCGCCCAGACTTCCTCGGCCTCGGCCTTGCCGGTGGCATCGGCGAGGTCCGGGCTCTGAGCCATGACGCTCTTGCGCAGCCGCGGGGTCTCGCGCCGAAGGATGGCGACTTCTGTTTTCGTCAGCGTGCCCTCGATCGCGTGCCAGCCCTCGTGATAGGCGGCGCGCACCGCGTCGGGATTGTCGGCCAGAGCCACGGCGATCAGCGGAAATA
>JBBWZU010000087.1:0-16538 GCA_039649225.1 Hyphomicrobiales bacterium
GCGCTCGGCAGCGTGGCCACGATGCCCGGCAGCAAGGCCGTGATGCGATCGACCACCTGGATGATGTTGGCGCCGGGCTGCCGCTGCACATTGAGGATGATGGCGGGCGTCGTGTTCGCCCAGGCGGCGAGCTTGGTGTTTTCGGGCCCACTGACGACATTGGCGACATCGGAAAGCCGAACCGGATTGCCGTTCCGGTACGCGATAACGGTGTTGGCGTATTGTGCGGCGGTCTGCAATTGGTCGTTGGCATTGATCGTCGACGCCTGCGCCGGCCCGTCGAAATTTCCTTTCGGCATATTGACGTTGAAGTTGCCGATGGCGGTCCGCAGATCGTCGATATTGAGGCCATACGCCGCAAGCGCCTGCGGCTTGAACTGGACCCGCACCGCCGGCCGATGCCCGCCGCTGATACTGACGAGCCCGACACCGGTCAGTTGCGAGATCTTCTGCGCCAGCCTGGTTTCGCTTATGTCTTCGAGTTCGGTGAGCGACAGGCTCCTGGAGGTCACGGCAAGCGTGAAGATCGGTGCGTCGGCCGGGTTGATCTTGGCGTAAACGGGCGGAACGGGCAGGTCGGTCGGCAGGAGATTGTTGGCGGCATTGATGGCGGCCTGCACCTCCTGTTCGGCCACGTCGAGGCTGAGATCGAGGCTGAACTGCAGGGTGATGATCGAAGCGCCCGCCGAGTTGGCCGACGTCATCTGGCTCAGTCCGGGCATCTGGCCGAACTGGCGCTCCAACGGCGCCGTGACCGATGTCGTCATCACCTCGGGACTGGCGCCCGGGTAGAACGTCTGCACCTGGATCGTCGGGTAGTCGACCTGCGGCAAGGTCGAGAGCGGCAGGAACGCGTAGGCGACGATGCCCGACAGCAGGATCGCCACCATGAGCAGTGTCGTCCCGACCGGGCGCAGAATGAAGGGTTCGGAAATGTTCATCGCATCATGTCACTGCCGCGTTGCACTCCGCGCGGCTGCGACCGATGCGCAGCACGAATTCCGTTCGCGGATCATAATTTCCCGCCGCTTTTTCGATTTTCCGGATGGCTGGCGCTTTGCGCGTTCGGCCCCGGATTGGCCGGGGCGGCGGACGTCGGCGACTGCGCGCCCGGAATGGTCACGCGCGCGCCGTCGCGCAAGCGGTCGGTGCCGTCCACAACCACGCGCTCGCCGACCGACAGTCCGGAATCGACCGACGCCATCGGCCCGTCGGTCTGCCCGAGACTGACCGGCCGGACCGATACGGTATCATTGGCGTTGATCACATAGACGTAAGTGCCGGGTGCGCCGCGTTGTACCGCCGCGGTCGGCACAGTGACGACGTTATGCAGCGTCTTCACCACAAGCTGTGCGTTGACGAACTGGTTCGGGAACAGCGCGTTGTCGGTGTTGTCGAACTGTGCGCGCAGCCTGACCGTGCCGGTCGTGGTGTCGATCTGGCTATCGAGGGCCGCCACATGGCCGGTGGCGAGCAAATGAACGTTGGAGCGGTCATAGGCAAGGACTTCGAGCTGTGTGCTGGCGTTCAGTTGCGGCATGATCTGGCGCAGATCGTCTTCCGGAACCGGGAAGATCACCGTGATCGGCTGCATCTGGGTGATCACGGCGAGACCCGTGCTGTTGGAGGTCTGCACATAGTTTCCCGGATCGACAAGGCGAAGACCGATGCGTCCGGTAACCGGGGTGACGATGTGGCAATAGGCGACGTTCAGCTTCTGCTGATCGATCAGCGCCTGATCGAGCTTCACCGTGCCTTCGTCCTGCTGCACGATGTAGACTTGGTCCTCGTATTGTTGCCGCGCAATCGCGTTCTGCTCGGCCAATTTCTTGTACCGCGCCAGGTCGACGCGCGCCTGGTCGAGCAGGCCTTGATCGCGGGCGAGCTGGCCCTCGTATTGCGCTTGCAGCAGCTGATAGGGCCGCGGATCGATCTGAGCCAGGAAGTCGCCCTTCTTGACCATCTGGCCTTCAGTGAACGCCACCTCCTGGAGCTGGCCATTGATCTGGGTCTGTACGGTGACGGTCGCGATCGGCGTGACGGTGCCAAGCGCATTGACGATGATGCGGATGTCCCCTTGTCCTATTGTGGCGGCGCCGACCGGTTGCGGCGCGGCTTGCGCATTGCCTGCGCGCGTGGCGCTCGGTGGTGTCGAACGCTCCGATCGAAAAAAACGATAGCCTGCGAGCAGGACTGCGATCAGGACGACGCCGCCGACCGCAACGCGGATGCGGCCGCCCCGCGCCTTTTTGACGATCGGACGCGGCGCCACGCGACGAAAGTCGGGCGCTGTTTCGGCATCGGGTTTGCGCGTTCGCTCGTCCATGCGGCCATGCGTTCACGACCCCCGCACGCAGACCATCTAAGAACGCTCGATGAACCCGGCTTGTTGAAAATTGCCCAATCTCTCGCGAACTTGCCGCCGCGTCCTCGACGACCGCGACGGGCGGTGAAATTAGCGGCCGAAGGATATTTCAGGCGATTGGAGGCGAAGCCCGGAGCGGTCGGGCGGCAGTTGCGGCAGCAACGAGATATCCTGCTCGAGTTCTTTCTTGGTTGGCAGAAGATTGACGTCCCAGCTGCCACCCAGCGCCTGAATCAGCAAGACACTTGCCAGAAACAGGTTCTGGCGGATGGAGAGTTCGCTCTGCTCGTAGCCCAGCAACGATATCTGCGCGGTGACCACGGTGGTAAACGCAGCCGTGCCGCCTTCGAACTGCTTCAAATAGACCTGAACGGCCTGGCGCTGGGCATTGACGGCCTTCTGTTGCACGCCGAGTTGTTGCGTCAGCACGCGGATGGCAACGAGCTGATCCTCGATTCCCTGGAACGCCGACAGCACGGTCTGTCGGTAAGTCGCAACGCTTTGCCAATAGGCGGCGCGGGCGACGTCGACTTGCGCCCCGCGCAGCCCGCCGTCGAACAACAGCTGCGTTCCGGCCGCGCCGAGCGACCATATCTCATTGGCGACATTGAACGGAAAAGGTCGGTTGCCGGCCCACTGTATCGCCGCGGATAGGCTGATATCGGGAAAATACGCGGCCAGCGCGACGCCGATGAGCGCGTTCTGCTGCTGCATCATTCGTTCCGCGGCGGCGATATCGGGCCGCCGTTCGAGCAGGGCCGACGGGACCGCGACCGGAAACTTCGGGATGGTTCCGCTGAGCGGGCGGTGCCCGACCGACAATTCAGCCGGCGGCCGGCCGATCAGCATCGCGATCGCGTGCTCGGACTGGGCGCGCTGCGCGTCGACATTGATCGAGAGCGATTGCGCGTTGGCGAGCTGAGCCTCGGCCGTGTCCACGTCGGCGCCCGAAACCGAGTAGCCGGCGTTGAATTGATTGCGAACGATCTCAAGTGTTTTCTGGTACTGCTGGATCGTGCGCAGCAGCAGATCCTTCAGGGCATCGGCGGCGCGCAAATTGAAATAGGCGGTTGCGAGCTGCGCCTGGGCGGCGAGCTGGACGTTGGCGAGATCTGCGGCGCTCACTTGCGCCGCGGATGCGTTGCTTTCGATCTGCCGCCGCACCTTGCCCCAGACATCGAGGTCCCACGCACCGGAAACAGCTGGCGCGAAGGTCGTCGTATAGGTCCGGCCGGCCGGTCCGCTAAAAGAGCGCGTGGCCGAATAGGTGGCCGTGGCGGTGGGAAACAGTGCCGCCTGCGCTTCCCTGATGATCGCGCGCGCCTGCTCGTAGGCCGCCGCCTGCGCGGCCACATTCTGGTTCGAGATCTCGACCTGCTTGATCAGGAAATTCAGCTTGGGATCATGGTAGAAGGCCCACCAGTCGCCGCGCGGGAGGTGATCGCCGGGCGTGGCGCGCTTCCAGCCTTTGAGTTCCTTGAACGTATTCGGGACCGGGGCGGCTGCCGGAACGTAGTCGGGACCGACCGCACATCCGGCAAGCGCGAGCGTGACTGCAACGGCGCATACCTGCGCGCCAAACAGCGCGCCGCATCGTGCACAAGGAGTTCGGCCACACACCGCGCTACAAACCCCTCCTAGGCTCCCCAAAACTGCGTCACCAAGCCACCGCAGCCGCGCACGCGGTACAGAAATTCCCGCGCCCTCTGGCTATACCGAGCGTCAGCACGTCAAGGCCAACAATGCCCGGCCCTCTTCATGAATATCAACGACACACCGGTACGCGGCGTCGACCTTTTGGCTGTTTCGTATAATCTGTGTTGTTCCGGCAACAGCCAGGCGTCGCTGCCGACAAAGACACCTTCATTCGAAAATTGCTCGGCTATAAGGCGCGCTTCAACTTATAGCGACGCACTTCGAGCCCCTGGGCGCGCGTGAGAAGTTTCGCGACCGTGGAGACGTGACAACGTGCGCAGGGGCGCGGTACGGGAACGGCGGCCTGCGACATGCAGGCGTCGAAGAAGCTTTTAGACTCAAAAGGTCACAATTTAGCAGGCTGAAGCCGACGACAGGCCGGATGTCGCCGCCACGCCGGTACTGCCAGTCATCGCCAGTCCCGACGGGCTCGTTATCGTCATGCTGCCGGCGCATGGCGACGCGGTGGGAATAACCGGCGTCGGGACGATGATCAGCGGGCTCAGGCCTGCTGCACCAACGGCCTCCGTCGCAGTCGACGGAACTGTAGCGTCGCTGTAGGTCGTTGCCGTGGTGCTGGCGAGACCAGGTAACGTTACGGCCACGCTACTGCCCAATGCTTCGATCGTGGCCGTAGTGCTTACTGTTGGATTGCAGGCGTCTGTCGTGATTGACGGCCCGAAGGAGTAGGGAGCCGGTATCGTCGCACCCGGAAGAGGCTGCGGGGGCAGCGCGCCGGTCACGGGGTCTCCGAAGGTTGCATTAAAGGGGGTACCGGTCCCGGCGGCGCTTCCGATCGTCGCACATGCCGTAATCGTGCCTATGGTTCCCGCGACCGTGGCCGGAGTTCCCAATGTTGTCCCGATTGCTCCGAGCGCGGTACCGGGGCTGGCTCCAGCGGCCCGAGGTGTAAGCGGCACAGTCATCGCCGATGTCGCGGGCATGCCCGGCGAGTTCGTGCGCATCCCCGGCAATGTCGCGAGTATGTCCGGCAATCTCGTGCTCGTCGCGGGTCGCATCGGGATCGAGCCGAGTTGCTGGGCCAATGTCGAGCTGCAGCCGAACAACACCATCGCTGCTGTCATCAACGGCAAGCCGCGCATTGGAATCTCCCAGGCTCGACATACAACAACGTTGTTATCGTTCGGACACCGCAGTCGTCTGCGCCTGCAGTCGCACCTTGCTGCCGTCGGCGAGCGCGACCTGCGGCTTAAGGATCAACTCATCACCAGGCCTGATGCCATCGCGCACCTCGACCTCCGTTCCGAAATCGCGCGCCACGGTCACCTTGTGGAATTGCGCGGTGCCATCATGAGCCACCGCCACCTGCGTGCCGTCGCCGTTGAAAACCAGCGCGTCAGCCGGCACGATGACGCCCGGATTCTTGCGTGGGATATGCAACTCGACGGTAACATACATTCCCGGCTTCAAGGCGGCGTCGTGGTTGGGCACATCGATCTCAGTGAGCAACGTCCGCGTGCCCGGCGCCAATGCATTGGCGAAGCGCGTCACTTTGCCGGGAAAGGTGCGGTCCGGATTCTCAGGGACGCGCACGACCGCATCGACTCCGACAGCCACGCCGAATGCTGCGTCCTGTGGCACATAGACCTGGGTGCGGATGACGTCGCTTTGCATCAATGTGAACATGAATGTGCTGCCCGCTTGCACCAAGCTGCCGGTATCGACATTCCGTTGCGTGATGACGCCATCAAAAGGCGCGATCACGCTCTGGTAGGCTTTTTGCTGACGAAGCATCCGGATCAGAGCCTGCTGAGCCGCGATGTTCGACTGGGCGACACCGACGGCCGCATGTTGCGCTTCCAGGGTCAGGCGATCCGTGTCGCCCTGCTGCCGGGTCAACCATCCCTTCTTGACCAACTCGCTGTCGCGATCGTTGGTCACGCGAGCGAGATCCCTGCTGGCCTGCGTCTGCTGCAGCGTCGCTTGGCTCTGGCTCAGCATGGCCTCGTTCTGGGAGATCTGGTGATCCAGCTCAGGAGCGGTAATCTGCGCGAGCAGATCGCCAGCCTTCACACGATCGCCGATATCAACTTTGCGCGTCTCGATGTAGCCGTTGGCGCGCGCAAATATGTTCGCGGCCTCGAATGCGAGCGTCGTAGCCGGCAGAGAAACAATCATCGTGGCGTCGGCGGCGCGTGCCTTTGCGACTCGGACCGTCGGGACGAAGTCCTGCTGCCGCTCCATTGTTCGCATGACCTGGCGATTCTGCGCGTCGTGCCGCACCGCTCCGTATGCAAGACCGGCGGCGAGTGGCAGCAGCGCCCCCAGCGCGAGAAGCCATAACGCACGCGGACGGATCGACTTGTGATCTGCCGCTGGTGGCGCGCTGGCTTCCGGTGCGGGCCTATTATCCCGCTCTTCGCTCGTTCGATCCACGTCGCTCATGGAATTTCCTCTCTGAATACACCATGGACTGGCTTGCCGTCGTTGCCCTTCCGCAACACGGCGAACAGATACGGCACGATGAGAAGAGTCGTCGGAGTGGCGAACAAGAGGCCGCCGATGACGGCGCGCGCCAGTGCCGCATTCTGCTCCTCGCCGGCGCCGCCGATCGCCATCGGGATCATGCCGACGATCATCGCCGCCGCGGTCATGAGGACCGGCCGAATTCGAGTGTACCCGGCGGCGATGGCAGCTTCGACGGACGTCGAGCCGGCCATCTGCTGTTCGCGGGCGAAAGTGACCAGCAGGATCGAGTTTGCCGACGCCACGCCGACCGCCATGATCGCTCCCATCACGGAAGGTACGTTGAGTGTCGTGCCAGTGACGAAGAGCATGGTGACGATGCCACACATTGTCGCCGGCAAGGCGAGGATGACGACAAATGGATCGCCGAAATTCTGGTAGTTCACGACCATGAGCAAGTAGACGAATACGGCAGCAAACAAGAGGCCGATGCCGAGGTCGAGGAAAGCATCGTTCATACTTTGGATCTGGCCGGCGACCTGGATCGAATTGCCGGGCGACAATTGTTTCTCAAGGTCGGCAACGATCTTGTTGATCTCGGCCGCCACGCTGCCGAGATCGCGGCCCTGAACCGTGGCATACACGTCGTAGAGCGGCTGGATGTTGGTCTGGTTGGAGTTGGTCGGCATGGTCGACCGGGTGATGGTCGCCACGTTGCTGAGCAGTCCTGGAACCACGGTGCCCGCGGCCGATACCGTCCCGGAAATTGGCGTGTTGGCGAGGTCGTTCAATGATGCGACCTTGGGTTCAGGCGTCTGGACCGCTATGAAATAGGGAATCCCGGAAGTCGGATCGGTCCAAAAATTCGGCGAGACCTGCTCGGATGAGCTCAGGCTGACATTGACGTTGGTGGCGATTGAGTTGGCGTTGAGGCCGAGTTGTTGCGCTCTGGCTCGATCGATTTTTGCGTAGAGGGCCGGCCCGTCGATTTCCTGCTGAAGATGCGCGTCAGCGATCCCAGGAATGGCCGCGATGCGCCGCTGCAGCTCCTTGGCCACGCGGAGATTGGTCGCGCGGTCATAACCGACAGTACGCACGTCGATCTGCGCCGGAAGTCCGAAATTGAGAATCTGGGTGACGATGTCGGCCGGCTGAAAATAGAACAAGCTCTCCGGAAAAGCGGCGGGCAGCGCCTCGCGCAGCTTGCGGACGTATTCGCCGGTTGGCGCGTGGCCTGCCTTGAGGGCGATCAGGATCGTGCCATCATTGATGCCGATGGTCGAACCATCGGCAAAAGCCAGATTGTAGGCCCGTGCCGGCAATCCGATGTTATCGACGATCAGCTCGCGCTGGCTTTCCGGGATGATCTCGCGAATCTTATCCTCAACGGCTTGGAAAATCTTTTCGGTCTCTTCAATCCGGGTCCCTGCAGGCGTGCGGACATGTAGTTGAATTTGGCCGGCGTCGATGAGCGGAAAGAAATCACGGCCCACCGACATCAACATGATGGTGCCGAGACCGACTATCAGTGCGGCCGTGACCGGAACGAGCACACGGTGATGCATCAAGTAGCTAAGGAGCTCCATATAGCCTTGCCGCATGTGCTCGAAGCCCCGGTCGAACTGCGCCTGCAATCGGCTCAGCAACCCGCGCCGAGAGCCATCGCCGGAGTTGTGGTGCTCGCCCTTGAGCAAGAGGCCGATGGTTATCGGCGTCAGCGTCCGCGAAAGCCCATAGGAGGCAAGCATCGCGAACACAACGGCGAGCCCGAGTGGCGTGAACAGGTATTTCGAGGGGCCTTCCAGGAATATGACCGAGGTGAACACGCAACTGATGGCGAGCGTCGACACCAAGGTCGGAATCGCGATGCCGGCAGCTCCGTGGAGCGTCGCCTCCGGCAAGCTCCTGCCCTCATCCGTAAGCAGGCGATGCGTATTCTCGATCGTCACGGTGGAATCGTCGACCAGAATTCCGATCGCCAGCGCGAGACCACCGAGCGTCATGGTATTGAGCGTCTCACCGAGAAAATACAGCACCACCAACGATGCCAGGATCGATAGCTGGATCGAGATCATCACCACCAGCGTTGACCGCCAGGAACCAAGAAACAGCAGAATCATCAGGGCAGTGAGCAGGGCGGCAATCGCGCCTTCGCGCAGCACTCCCTCCACCGACTGGGCAACAAATACCGACTGGTCGAACAGCTCACTAATCTTAAGACCGGCCGGCGCTGAGGCGCGCGCCGTCTGGAGCGCCTGCTTGACCCGATCGACGACTTCGAGCGTCGAGGCATTGCCGTTCTTGATGATGCTGAGCAGGACCGAACGCTTTCCATCTTCGCGTACGATGTTTTGCTGCACCGCCGAGCCGTCGCGTACCTGAGCGATGTCCTTCATGAACACCGTGGCGCCATTGGCAAATTTGACCGGGATATTATTGAGATCATCGATCGTCGGTGGCATGACGTTGGTCCGCACCGTGTATTGAGTGTTGCCGATCTTCGCGGTTCCCGATGGCAGCGTCAGGTTTTGAGTGTTGACAGCATTGACGATGTCCAAAGGCGTAAGACCGACGGCCGCCAGCTTCTCGGGCTGGATATCGACCATGATCTGCCGGTACTTGCCTCCGGCTGGCGTCGGCAGCGTGACTCCGGGAATTGGCGCCAGTTGCTGGCGCATCCGGTAGATGCCGTAATCATAGAGCTGCTGTTCGTTGAGGCTGTCCGAGCTGAGATTGACCTGCAGAACCGGAACGCTCGATGCGTTGAACTGCACCACGATCGGAGGCTCGATTCCGGTCGGCATCAGCGCGCGAATTGCGTTGGTCGCCGAGACGATCTGAGCGATCGCGAGATCGAGATTTACATCGGGCTGGAAATAGATCTTCTGAATGGACAGGCCATCCAGGGTCTGAGCCTCCATGTTTTTGATGCCGTTGACGTTTGAGCTGATGGAATACTGGCTATAGGTGGTTACGCGTTGTTCCATTTCGGGTGTGCTTAGTCCGGTGTATTGCCAGATCACCGTCACGACCGGGATGTTGATTTCCGGAAAGATGTCGGTCGGCATCGCGCGGATCGCGGTGACGCCAAGAAAGAGAATGAGGGCCGCCAGCACATAGAACGTATGGGGAAATCTCAGCGCAAATCGAACGATGCCCATCTGTTCGCTTCTCCAGAGCGTTCCTGTCCTCGACGCCGATCGAGGAAGGGCGGCCGAGGATTGATTGGAACGGCCAAGGACCATTCGAACCGTGGCGTGACCGGTTCAATCACGTGAGCGCGCCAAAGCGCATCACGTCAGAGCTAAGCCTTCGGTCGGCATAAGCTGCGCCGATCTTGCGGCACTTGGCTCGCTTTTGCGGCAAAATGGCACAATAAGCCTCAGTTGTTGGATGGGCGGCCAGTCGTTGAGTCCATCCCGCTTTCAACGGGCATAGAATTCATACCGCATTCTGGTCGGATTTCGATTTCGATTCCTATTTCAACGATCTGAACGACCGGAATGTAAAAATACGCGCCCGATAGTTGCGCGTTGCGTTGCATGAATGCGTACAGACGGTCCCTCCACGCCCACATGCCAGCGGAGTGCGTGTTCGAAATGATCGTCTCCCGGCCCAGGTAGTACGAGATTTTCGACAAGTTTCCGCAACTGAGCTGCTCTTGTTCGCATGCAACTCGGAGGCCCTCTGGAACGGAAGGACTTTCCATGAAGCCGCAATGCAGGACGACCCGCGTGAGACCAGAGGAGAGCTCCCGGACTTTCGCGCGTTCACCCTCGGGAACGCGCGGCACTTCCAAGGTGCGCAACTCGACGAGGAGAACGCGTTCGTGCAGGGCATAGATGTGCTTGAGATGATGAGTAAGCGTAAGCGGAATACCCACGCTAGCCGAGGTCAGGAACGCCGCGGTGCCCTTTGGTCGAGCGGGCGGCCGTGCGACGAGATTGGTGATGAATTCTTTTTCGCTCTGGCGAAAGCTTGCGAGAGCCTTTTCCGAAAGCAGCCGACCGCGGCGCCAAGTCAGCATCACGAAAGCGACGGACGCGGCGATGAGCAGCGGAAACCATCCGCCCTGCAAAAGCTTCAGGGAATTCGCGCCGAAGAAGGCCAGATCGATGAATAAGAAGAAGCTGTTCATCGCGATGACAAGGACGGGGTTGAAGCCCCATTGGATCGCCACCAATGCTGCCAGCAGTGTCGTGATCGCCATGAGAAGCGACACCGCTATTCCATAGGCACCGGCCAGGTTGTCGGACGATCCAAACGCCGCCACCGCACCCAGCGTGGCGATCGCCAATGCCCAGTTCGCAATGGGTACGTAAATCTGGCCTCGTTGGTGGCTGGCGGTGTGGCGCACAGTAATACGGGGGAAGAAGCCGAGCTGGATCGCCTGCTGGGTCAGCGAGAACGCGCCGGAAATAATTGCCTGTGAGGCGACAATGGTGGCGAGCGTGGCATAGGCGACAAGGCCGTAATGAAACCAGCTTGGGCCGAGCCGATAAAAGGGATTTTCAAGTGCCTGCGGATCGGTCAGCAGCAATGCGCCTTGCCCGAAATAATTGAGAATAAGTGCCGGCAGCACGATGCCAAACCATGCTGATCTGATCGGGCCGCGGCCAAAATGTCCCATGTCGGCGTACATGGCTTCACCGCCGGTCACGGCCAGGAATGTAGCGCCTAGGACCGCGACAGCGACCAAGGGAGGTGCTTGGATCAGAAACCTGAGGGCGTAGAGCGGATCGAATGCAGCGAGTATCGTTGGCCCCAGCAAAATGCCGCGCAGGCCCAGGATGCCGATCACGATGAACCAGACCAGCATGATCGGACCGAATATCTGGCCGACGAAGCCGGTCCCACGGCGCTGAACCAGGAAAAGTCCGACCAGAATTGCAAACGTGATCGGAAGAATACCCGGAGCCAGCGCGGGCGCGTCTATCTTCAGGCCTTCCACAGCGCTCAGGACAGAGATCGCCGGCGTGATGGCGCCATCTCCATAGAGAAGAGCTCCGCCCACTAGGCCAAGAATGAGGATTGAATTGCCCCACGTTCCCGGCTTTGCGCGACGCGTGCGCAACAGCGCGAGCAACGCCATGATTCCGCCTTCGCCGTGGTTGTCAGCACGAAGAATGAGGATCGCGTATTTCAATGAAACGATAAGAATGAGCGACCAGGCGATCAGCGAGACCGTACCCAGCACTGCGTTGGGCATTGGTACGCCACCAGCAGAGGCTGCCTTGATAGCCTCCCTGAAAGCGTAGAGCGGGCTGGTTCCGATGTCGCCATAGACGATGCCAAGTGCGCCCAAAGTCGCGCCTGTCGGCACGGCGAGTGACCTGGTTCCGGCTTTTGGCAAGGAAAGTGTCACGGTCAACGAAATCCACCGAGCTTGTGGCATCGAGGTCATTCAGCCGGGAGCGGATGAATGATGGGTCCGAACGAGCCGACGCCGCACGGGCAAATGGTCGAGGATCTCGCTGACGTTCTCCTCGATCACTCTCTGTTGCGCCGCATCAGTGCAGCCTGCCGCGGCGACGGAGCGCTCCACGTCGTTCCGCGCAAACCGCGATCCAAGGTGGACAACGTGCGCGTTCAGCGAGCGTGTTCGGGCATGCCTTCGCCGTGCCGGCGGGATTCCGCCGTGTGCAAACGCGCAACGAAGCGGAATGCCGGGCCGAAACGGCGTCTCTGCACATCGTCGAGACTCTGGTACAGCGGCTTCTCGGCGTCGGCCAGGCGCCGCAGCGCCGCCGCACGATTGGCCAACGCATCCGCGCGGCCGCGCAGGCGGTCGGTCGCATCGGCGTCCTGCCCCACAGTAGCACGCGCCTTGCGCTGCGCGATCCGCTCCTTGCTCATGCCACGGAGCGACTGCTCGACAGCAGGCCAGTTCTTCTCCTGGGTGGGCGTTAGCATCAGCGCGGCCTTGAAGTCCGCGATGCGCGCGTCGGAAAACGCGGCGACGTCATCGGCCGTCAGGTTGGCGTGGTGTGGCGGCTCGACCGGAGACGGTTGCCGGGCGGTGGCCAGTGTCGAGCTCGCGATCGTCAGCATTGTGGTGCCGGCAACAAGTGCTTTCCACATGAGGCTCTCCGTGAATTTTGTCGCCACGCCTTAGATAAGGGCGAGTCAATTGCGCCGACAAGTGTACTTGGTCATGCGAGAGCAACATTCCACAAGGCGAAGCAACCAGACGCACAAATATTTGCAGTGTGCGGTGGTCCGCAATTCTCGCTTTCGGAAATTTAACTCGCCGGACAGGACAATTTAATCGGCCCCATCCCATTTCATGGCAGGAGGCGTTTCGCCGCCCGTGATCCTTTCAGAATGGAGAGAAGCCATGACAGATATGAAGTTGCCAAACGAACCGAGCAAACGGCTATCCGCGCGTCGCGTCACACTCCTCGCGTCGGCCACGGCGCTGGGTATCGCCGTGCTTATTGCCGGGCCTGAAGGATATCGGCACTTCGCCGGCAACGCTCCGGCGCATGCGGCCGAAATGATCCGAAGCCAGGCCGGCTTCGCGGACCTTGTTGCGAAGGTCAAGCCCGCCGTGATCTCGGTGCGCGTCCAGATGGACGCTGCCGGCAACAATCTCGTCTCGAGCCAGGACGATAATTCGGGCCCCATGCAGAAGTTCTTCCAGCAGTTTGGTTCCGGCGACAAGCCGGCTGTGCCCGACGGCGGACATCTGGTCATCACCGGCGAAGGTTCCGGCTTCTTCATCTCGCCCGACGGCTATGCGGTGACCAACAATCACGTGGTCGATCATGCGAGGTCGGTGCGCGTCACGGCCGACGACGGCACGGTCTACACCGCGAAAGTGATCGGCACCGACCAGAAGAGCGACCTGGCACTGATCAAGGTCGACACAAAGAAGGACCTCGCTTACGTGAAATTCGCGGATCAGCCGGCGCGGATCGGTGACTGGGTGGTCGCGGTCGGCAATCCGTTCGGCCTCGGCGGCACCGTAACGGCCGGCATCGTCTCGGCACAGGGCCGCGATATCGGAGAGGGCCCTTACGACGACTTCATCCAGATTGACGCGCCGATCAACAAGGGTAACTCGGGTGGACCGGCGTTCGACATCAACGGCAACGTCATCGGTGTGAATACCGCGATCTATTCACCGTCCGGAGGCTCTGTCGGAATCGGCTTTGATATCCCGGCCACGACAGCAAAGATGGTCGTCGCGCAACTCAAGGATAAGGGGCACGTCACGCGCGGGTGGATCGGCGTGCAGATCCAGCCTGTAACCGCCGACATCGCGGACAGTCTCGGACTGAAGAAGGCCGAAGGCGCAATCGTCGACGCACCCCAGCCAGGCAGCCCCGCGGCGAAGGCCGGGATCGACGCCGGCGATGTCATCACCGCTGTGAATGGAGCGCCGGTCAAGGACTCGCATGACCTGGCGCGCAAGGTGAGCATGGTCGCGCCGGGCACCTCGCTTAAGCTCGATATCACGCGCAACGGCGCGAGCAAGTCGCTCTCGCTGGTCGTCGGCCAGATGCCCGGTGCACTTCAGGCGGTTGCCCATGAGCAACCGTCCGCGTCCTCGCCGGGCGTCCCGCATCTTGGCCTTTCGCTGGCACCTGCAACTGACGTCGCGGGCGCCGGCGGCAAGGGCGTGGTCGTCACGAACGTCGATCCCGACGGAACGGCGAGCGAGCGCGGCTTCAAGACAGGCGACGTCATTCTCGACGTCGCCGGCAAGCCGGTCGCCAACGCCGGCGATGTGCGCAAGGCGCTCAGCGAGACCAAGGCTCAGGGCAAGCATGATGCCTTGATGCGGGTCAAAACCGCCGATGCGACTCGCTTCATCGCCGTACCACTCGGCAGCAGCTAAAGTCGATCGCTGCCGCGCTTTTCTAATGCCCGGTCCCGATTACTCGGGGCCGGGCGTTCGTTTCTTCGAATGGGGTGCGCTCCGACGATCGAAGATCGCTTCTTCGGGCCATGCCACGAATGCATTGGCCGCTACGAGCGCGGCTCCAGGCTGATCCCCGGACGACGCGCCGTCTCGCGCTATTTCATGGGCGTGTAAGCATGACCGGTTCGTTCCAATGAACGGATGTTCCGGCTGCCGCGCGGCGAGGCAGGAGAAATACCGTCCACGTGGGTTGTCGGCCCCGTGCCGGTCGCATATCTTGACTTGGCCGGAGGCTCTCAAGTTCCGGTAGTCTTGAAGCCTCAGGCGCCTTCTATCGGTGTGAGCCTCGACGTTCACACGGGGGCGCTTTGTAGGGAGAGACTCAAATGCGCACTGTTCTTCCGATTTATGCGCTGTTCACGCCACTGATCGTGCTTACCCTCGGTGGTCTATTCGCCGTGTGGGTAACGCGGGTTCGAGGTCGATCCAGTCACACGTAGGCTTCGCCTAGATTGAGCGGATCGAGCGCCCGCTCGATCTCGGCAAGCGGGAGCAATGTCGTGCCGCCTTGGGTCACGGCGCGGGGCCGAGGCACTCGCGCCGCGAGCATATCGCCGCTGCCGTGAAGGAGAGCTCTGGGGGAGCATGACCCGGCTCTCACGGAACGAATCGCACCTGCATGTGGCCTAAGCGGCGTTGGTCAGGCGGCTTGGGGACTTGCTAGTTCTAGTTTCGTTGTGCGAGCGCGCTCGAAGTTCGTGCCAATTCTCATCGCTTCTCACCAAGCCACGGCAAGCAGCTCTGTGCGCAACTACATGTCTCCAGGCAAGGAAACTTGGGACCTCTGCCTTCGGAGGGCAGGGGATGAGCGGCGGTTTCCGGCAGTCGCCCAAAGTTGGGGTGGCGCGTCCTCATATTCCCTGGCGGAGCGCGAATAGTTGGCAATAACGCGCGAGGCGCGGCAGTCCCTCACGAGCATCGAACTGGCAGTGATGGTGGAGTGAGGAAGCCTGCACACGGTGAAGCGAGGCAGGCAGCAAGAGAAGTGCCATGGAAACTGTGCTCGCACGTCGCTTCGCCCTCATGACGATGGGACTCGGTATCGCCGCCGGTGCGGCCGGCCTGGCCGCGCTCCATGATGGCGCGGCGAGAGCAGCCGAGCCTTCTCTGCTGCCGCCGGAGGCAGAATCGCTGGAAGAGCTTACGGCTCGCCTGAGCAAGGCACCCCGCCGCCGCGACTTTAAGACCGTGCCGATGATCCTGAACGATCCGTTGCCGGTGTGGTGCTGACCCCTGGGATGGGCGCAACCATTGCGGAGCTGCAGCGGGGCGGCTTCGACTACGCATATTCCGGCTGACAACATGGCAGAGGTGTCGAGGGCGAGAACTTCTGAGCTTTGGATCGTCAAGTGGGAGCTGCCTCGACGGCTTGGAAAACTGTTTTAGGCGCTTGCGAAATTAATGATCCGGTGCCGACCCGGCGCTTCAGATCAGCCGGCCCGGGTTCGCCAGGTATTTTGCTTTGAGCGCATCGAGCGATCGGTAGGCAAGCGCCGCGAGCGTGCCGGTCGGATTATAGCCGGCGTTCTGCGGAAAATTGCACGCGCCATAGACGAACACGTTCGGCACATCCCAGTGCTGCAGATAGGTGTTCACCGCCGACGTCTCTCGATCGGCACCGAGGATCGCTCCGCCGGTGATGTGAGTCGTCTGATAGGGCACGATGCTGAACGGCACCGGCGGGAGTTGCGTCATGACGTGCGTGGGGTTCATTGCGCGTGCAATCTCGCTCGCCTTGTCGACCAGGAACTGCCGCATCCGGATGTCGTTTGCCGAGAAATCGAAGGTGAGACGCGCGAGCGGAACGCCGTAGATGTCGCGGTAGGTCGGATCGAGATCGATGTAGTTCTGGCGGCGCGCCATGCTCGACCCCTGCATCTGGACCTGGAACGTGCGGTCGTACCAGTCTTTCAAGCCCTGCTTCCAGCCCGCGCCCCACGTCGGCGTTCCTGGCGGAAGCATCGTCTGCTGAATGGGGCGGGCGCCGGTCGTCGTTCCCATGATGAACCCGCCGCCGACGAAATGCAGCGCGCCATGGTCGAAATTGTCGCCGTTGAACTCGTCGATGACCATCCCCATTGCGCCCGCGCCGGCGTAGCTGTTCATGCGCTTGTCAGCGAAGAA
>JBBWZU010000094.1:0-3253 GCA_039649225.1 Hyphomicrobiales bacterium
ACGCGTCGGTTTTCGAGAATCCTTCGCCCATATCCCAGTTGCTCGGCACGTAGGGACGCCCGACGCGCCGGCACCAGTTCTCCCAGCCGCGCTCGAATGTGAAACCGGCGCGCCCCTTGGTGATCGCCGCGACCTCGCCGTCGGACAGATATTTCACGTCACCCATCGACAGCGCCTTGATCAGCATTTCGGCGTTGATCTCCATGTAGACGGAGGTGAACACCACCTCGCGCACCGACCGGCCGACCACGGTGCTGCCATGGCCGCGCATCAGCGCGACCGTGTGCGAGCCGAGCGTCTTGGCAAGATCACGCCCCATCTCCATGCTGGTCACCAGCAGATTGGTGTCGCCGAACTTTTGACGAATGTCCCAATTCGGAATCTCGCACCCGATCGGTGCGCACATGTGCATGATCGGCCGCATTTTTTGGCCTGTCACCGTGAACGGGACGACGTTCGGGCTGTGATTATGCACCACGGCCATGACGTCCGGCCGTGCTTCGTAGATCGCGCCGTGAATGAAGCGTTCCGAATAGGGTTTTCCGGGCTGTGGGCCCACGCTCTGACCATCGAGCGTGAACTCCATGATGTCGCGGTTCTCGGCAAGCTCGGGGGCGCGCGCGCGCGACAGGAAGTATCGGTCGGGCTTTTCAGGGTTCCGCGCCGAGATGTGCCCGAATGAATCCAGCACACGCTCGCGCGCCAAAATGTGATTGGCGGTGACCAGTTCCTCGATCAGCTCTTGCGGCACAGTCATGTTTGCTCCCTGCAGACTTTTTTACACACGCCGAGCCTTCAGTGCCCGGTGGCGGTCGCTGCAATATCTTGCACGTCGTCCCGCAAGTGGTTGCCGCGCCATACGACGTGCATATCGGGGCGGAGCAGGATGATATCGTGCTGATAGACGTCGCGCGCGGCATTGTCCGGGATGTCCAGCACCGCGACGGGGGCGCCGTGGGAGGCGATCGCCCGTTCAAGTCCCACGGTGTCGGCTCGCGTGCCGCCAAGCCGCAGGATGGTATAGCCTCCGGAAATCCGGTCCTGGATCGGCGTGCCGTCGTCGAGCCAGACATGCGGCAGGCGCGCGCCCGGCCATGTCGTTGGATGATATTCGCCGAAGCGATGCTCCGGCCCGCCCGGAATGTCGCAGATAATCGGTGAATCGACGTAGCGGTATCCGAGCTCGGCGCCGATCATCTCATTGCCCTTGCGCTGCTCGGTCTGCGCCACACGCACGAGATTGTCGCGCGTGGCCTGACCGGCGGGCGTTGCGTCGCGAATGTCGGCGCGATACTGCGCGCGCCATTTGCGGCGGCCGAGCGAGGCATAGCGCGAGGCGCCGACATTGCGCTCGCCGACTTGCCGCCGTTCGATCTGGTACGAGCGCAGCAGGTTCGGCCCGCCCCAGCCTTGCAGCGTTGCGGCAAGCTTCCAGGACAAATCTATCGCATCGCCGACGCCGGTGTTCATGCCAAGGCCGCCGGTCGGGATGACGAGATGCACCGCATCGCCCGCCAGAAAGACGCGGCCCTGGCCATAGGCATCGGCGAGCAGGAGATTTTGACGCCATGGATTGCACGCCAGCATCTCGTAGCGGACCGGCACGGCAACGGTTCGCTCGAACATCGTCTTCATGTCCTCGTCGCGCTCGACCACCGCATGCAAGGTCCAGTGCCGCGTCGAATCCTGCATGATCAGGAAGGTCGCCCGCTCGTCCGCCACATGATAGTGGCGGCCGCGACCCGGTCCATCGCCGATCGGGATCCTGTCGAACAGCTCATCGCAGCGATAGAGCGCCTGTCGCAGCTCGAGCAGGTTGCCTTCGCCGCGCAATTTGATCCCGAGCTGCTTGCGCACCGCACTCGCGCCGCCGTCGCAGCCGACCAGATAGTCGCCGCGCAGCGTTTCGGTCTCTCCGCTGGGAGTCTTCACCTGCATCGAGACGCCGGCGGCGTTCTGCTCGAACGAGAGAAACTCGCAACCGTAGCGCAGCGTGATGCCGGGCAGGGCCTCGGCCTCCTGTTTGAGCAAGGGCTCAAGCGTGTACTGCGAAATGAGCTGATAGGGCTCGAGCGGCTGCGTGCCGTCATTGTGGGCCTTGATCGTTGCACGCGCCTCATCGACCGAAGGATAGTGCTGGCGCAGCAGCGGCGCCTGGTTCATCGCCAGAATAATGAACACATCCATCGGCACATCCGCGCGCAGCCCGGCGGCGCGAATCTTGTCCGCGAGGTCAAGCCGGCGGAAGATTTCCATGGTGCGGGCGTTGCAGCGCTCCATCTTGGGCAGGAACTGCGGCGCTTCCTTCTGCTCGACCAGCAGGCAGCGAATGCCGCGCCGGCCGAGATCGATCGCCAAGGTCAGGCCGACCGGACCGGCGCCGACGATGAGAACCTGCGTGGTCACCAAGACTGCGTTTCTCCTCAAGCTGCCATGTATGTTTCGGGGTCACACTTCGATAACGACCTTTCCGTCCGCCACCACAACCGGATAGGTCTTGACGGGAACAAAGCAGGGCGACAGCACGACCTCACCGGTGCGGATGTTGAATTGCCCTTGGTGAAAATTGCACTCGACAATGTCCCCCTCGATATAGCCCTCCGACAAAGATCCAGGGCCATGGGTGCACTGATCGTCGGTGACGTAGAATTCCCCATCGATATTGAACACCGCAAGCTCAAGACCGTCGCGCTCGACCTTGATCGCGCTGCCGACCGCGACATCCGTGGTGTTGCAAAGCACAAGCTGGGTTCGGCCGGAAGACGGTGACGTGGTGTCGGTCATGCAAATTCCAGAGGGATGCCAGTCGAAATTGATTGCGGCCCAACACGAGCAGCCTCGACCGAAACCTGCCGCATCGGGTATGATGACGCATGCTGCAACGCGGGCAGCACCCTCATCGAATAGAGCTGAACATGCTGCGACGTGAGCAGAACGACCTCCTGACGCAGACCGGGCCGGGAACGCCGGGCGGTGCGTTGTTCCGGAGTTATTGGATTCCGGCGCTCCTCGCCGAGGAGCTTCCCGAGAATGAATGTCCGCCCGTGCGTGTCAAGCTGCTCTCGGAGCGTCTGCTGGCGTTTCGCGATACGCAAGGACGCTACGGGCTGGTTGACGAATTCTGTGCCCATCGCGGCGTTTCGCTGTGGTTCGGCCGCAATGAGGAGAACGGGCTGCGCTGTCCTTATCATGGCTGGAAATATGACGTTACGGGACAGTGCGTCGAAGTTCCGTCCGAGCCGGCGGAGAGCGG
>JBBWZU010000098.1:0-3630 GCA_039649225.1 Hyphomicrobiales bacterium
AGGAAAAAAAGCCCCGGGCGGGGGCCGGGGCTTTTCGATCATGCCGCAGCTATGGGACGGGGGGCGGTGTAGCTGACGGCATGCTTCAACTCACGTTCATGCAACACGTTCCGCGGAACTGCAGCGATCTGGAAGAAAACATTTCAGTCCGCCATTCGCCCGCGATGCTGCGTCCAGCTATCGCTGGATAAGTTGCTCGCGGTTTGGGGCATTTTTCTCGACGTCGCCGACCCGCGCCATCTGCTCTTCGTTGAACGCGGACAAAGCGCGTTCGAGTTCCGCGTCGCCCTCAGAGTAGGCCAGCTTCAGCCATTCCTGAGCGCGTGTGAGCAGAAGTTGCTTCGCCACGGGCTCGGTAGTGATACGGGCCAGAGCGACACAGTCGTCCGCATGCTTGCGGCACAGTGCGCTTGCGATTTCGGGCATACTAGCACTCCATCCCGACCGCTAACATTTCAGCTGACAAACTGTTCCAGGAGGAAAGACGAGCCCGCCAACAATAAAGGAAACCCCCGAGCGGGCACCCGGGCCCCGTCATCGCGGCGCCGGGCGACGGCGGTCGGCTGTGACGCAAAGCGATCAGGTCATTCGGCCGGGGAAAGGTTCCGCGCCTGACAGCGCAGTCCGCCGCACGGGCCCTTCGATGTGCCCTCCGTATCGATGCGCTCTCATCATGCACCGGGAACGTCGTCTACCAAGTGTCTCAGCTTATTGACGTCCGCGGCCAATGTTGCAGGATATCGCGACGGGGGCGTAGGGGACTAGCATGATTGCCAAACCCGAGATTGCCATTTCTGCCGAAGAACCGAAAGCCGACGAGCTCGGACAGCTCTGGAGCCCAGCAAAGGTCACCTTCACCTGGCCGGCCACCAAAGAACTTCCCGCGCCTTGTGTTCAAATATTCGTCGTCGCTCCGGTTCGCGGCGCGATGACCGTCGATGAGCTGCGCGCCGCTCAAATGCAGTCCGCGCACGATGTGCTCACGGCGGCTCTCCTGAGCATCGAGACCGTCCCTGAAGTTCGGGCAGCAATTGGCGCAGCTGTCCGTGTTTCGCCGAGCGAGAGCTAGTCTGTAGAGATGTGAACAGCGATCCCTGTCGCCGACGTGGCGCAGCGAAGCGTTGCAATCGGAACCGAAAGTTCAGGGCTCGGTTGTCATGCATGGCGAAGAGCGATCAGCCTGGAAGACGTCTATCCGAGCGGGGCAAAGCCGTGACGCGGCTCCTGCGAGAGTACTACCGCAAGCTGGCCGACGATTTGTCTCCGCGGCTGCGGGAGTTCATGCGGCATGTCACCGGTAGCGACAAGAACGACAAACAGCCGCCTGCCGGCGGCGCGCATGGCAGCACTTAGAACTGTAACGCTTGCAACGGGAGTTTTCCAATCGCGGCGTCCGCGATCGGCACGCAATGCTTCGGGTTCCGCCTATTTTGCTGGTCTTTCGAGCATGCGGGCGGTCGCGTTTATGAAGCTCACGCCTAGTCGATCATATCGCGCCTGATGCCTTTGAAGGCCGGATGGCGTAGTAGCCCCTAGCCGGTCTTCGCCCGGTACTCGGCCTCGACCATCACCTTCGGCTTGACCCATGTCGCCTTGGGAAATTTCCGCGGCGCATCGATCGGCCGCTTCTTCGTCTTCAGCCTCTCAAGCTGCTCAAGGATGCGCTTCTTGTCGGCATCCGTGAAGCCGCGCTCGAGTTTGCCCGCATAGACCAGCTTGCTGCGCTCCTTGCGGCCGAGATACAGGCCGTCGAATTTCCGGCGGACTGATCTCGATTGGGACAATGTTCACGCTGCGAGCACGCCACCGACTGTCATGATGAGTCCGTTGCGCGTTGTCGCGCCTGCCGGTCAGCTCAATCGGTCTGAGGATGTCGGGCCTGCCGGCCGGAGTGACTTCGCTTGCCGACCTGGAACGAAGGCAATGCGAATTCTTAGCAATGCTAATCCGACTGCATCGCTTCCAGCCTCTCGGCCAGCTTGTTCAGCGTCCATGCCCGCGCAAGGGCGGCCGCCGTCGTCCAGGTGGGTCGATGGTCGGCCAGGGCGGGCAGCGGCGCCGCCGCGTCCATCGTGGCGATGGCGCGATAGAGCCTGAGCGCCTTGCTTTGTTTCGGAAAGCGGCCCGCCTCCAGTGCCGCTTCAAGCGTGCCGTACCGCCGGACAATGTCGGCGGCGCCTTTCGGGCCGACGCCGGGCGCGCCCGGCAGTCTGTCGGATGGATCGCCGCGCAGTGCGATGAAGTCCGGCACCTGCTTTGGCTCGACACCGTAGCGCTGGCGCACTTCGGCCGGGCCGATCCGCTCGATCACGCCGGCACGCGCCGGGAAGAGAATGGTGGTGCGCTCGGAGGCCAGTTGAAAGGTGTCGCGGTCGCCGCTGGCCACGAGGGCCGTTCCGCCACGCTTTTCCTCCGCCGCGACGGCGGCGGCAAGGAAGTCATCGGCCTCATAGCCGGCCTTCTTCGCGTTGACGAAGCCGCAGGCCGCCACGAATTCCGGCAGGATATCGAGCTGCTCGATCAGCGCGTCATCGAACGCGCGCCCGCTTTGGTATGGCTTGAAGGCCTTGTGCCGGTAGGTCGGCGCGGTGAGCGTGTCCCACCCGACGATCACCGCGCGCGGCTGCTCTTGCCCGTAAAGCCGCAGCAGAAAATTGGCGAAGCCGACGATCGCGCCGGCACCTTTGCGGCCCTTCCGCAGGATCGTCTTCGGCAGTGCGTGGTAGGAGCGATGCGCGAAAGAGTCGCCATCGATGATGAGCAAGGGCCGGCCGGATTTGGTTGCCGCGCGCCTGCGCTGCATTGTCGGTGCGGCGCGAGGGGCCGCAGGCTTTGCCTTGACGCGCTTTGCCTTGCCATTCAACACCGCCCACACCGGCGCATGGTCGCTGGTGTTCGGTTTGCCGCGCTCGGCGCGGTCGACACCGGCATCCTTGAGGCGCTTGGCGAGACCGGGGCTCAGCAGGATGAAATCGATACGCAGGCCGCCGTCTTTCTCCCAGCGATGCCGCATGTAATCCCAGAAGCTGTACATCGGCGTATCGGGATGGAGCGTGCGGACGGCGTCCGTCCATCCCTGCTTCATGAGCTTGGCGAAGGCGGCGCGGCTTTCCGGCTGGAGCAAGGCGTCCTTGTCCCAGGACTTCGTCTGGTAGATATCGAAGCCGGTCGGCACGACGTTGAAGTCGCCGACGAGCGCCACCGGCACGCCTGCCTGGTAGAGTTCCGCCGCGTGCCGTGTGAGCCGGACGAACCAGGCGAGCTTGTAGCTGAATTTCGGGCCGGGCTGCGGGTTGCCGTTCGGCAGATAGATGCAGGCGACGATGATGCCGTTGACCGCCGCCTCGATGTAGCGGCTCTGTGTATCCGATGGATCTCCCGGAAGCGCGGTGCGTGTGACGACAGGTTCCGCGCCCCGGCTCAGGATCGCAACGCCGTTCCACGTCTTCTGGCCGCGCCACACCGCGTGGTAGCCGGCCTTGCGGATCGCCGCGGCCGGGAATTCCGCGTCGGCTGACTTCAGCTCCTGCAGGCAGACGATGTCGGGCTTGGCGGCCTTCAGCCAGGCGAGCAGGTTCGGCAGGCGCTTGCGCACATTGTTGATGTTGTAGGTCGCGATCTTCATCCGCC
>JBBWZU010000101.1:0-2975 GCA_039649225.1 Hyphomicrobiales bacterium
CGGCGTCGGCGTGAGTGATAAATGCCGTAGGCGAGGACGACTGCCAGGAGAATCGGCCCGACGATTTCCATCATCGTCAAAAGGCTGATGCTTTGAGCGGTATCGAGCATCACATGGCCTCCGGTTCGGATTCTGGCTTGCGGCGCGGCATCTTCAGCAATCCCGCGACTGCTCGCTCATGCGGGCTTGTCGCTCGTAACTGTCTGCCAAGGCCGCGAAGATCGGCGCGACGTCCGTGGAGCCTCGCGCGATCGCGTCTTTGCGTCCCGCCTCCAGGACCTGGGCTGCTTTGTTCCTCAGGACGTTCGATCTCAAGTTCAATGCACAGCTCCAATGGGCCGCGAGCAAGGTCAACGCCGCTTCTTGCCGGCAGTTCGCCGATTGTAGGGAGAGCGATTTGCCGGGCTGAGTGAAATACCCTCGCGCTGTGCCTTGCTACGGATCGCGGCCGGCGGCCGCTTCATCTTCAAGCTGATGACGCCGGTGGGTGTGTTGTCTTTCGCAAGCTGCTTCAGGTTCTTCAGCTCGTCAGTCGTCCACGGTTGACGCGAACGCTGCTTGTAGCTCGGGTTGGCTTTACGCGGCCCGGTCTTGCCGATCGGCGATCCGGCCCGCTTCCATGCAGGCTGTGCCATTGCTCTCCTCCGTTAAGTTTATAATCAACAGGAAAAACGCGGAGTGGTTCCGGCAGCCGGGAACGATCGGCCGGGTTGCGCGTACTAGCGGCAAGTCACCTGACGGCCGATACACGCCGCAGGGAAGGAGAGGGCCCCGCCGCGCGGCGGGGCCTTTTCGGCGGGCCGCTGGCGCCGGGCACAACGGTGGCCCTCGGTTGCTTGACCTCGGTGACTTGACCCTCCCGGCGCACACCGGCTGCCTCGACGATGATCAGGATCGGCGCTTCATTCCGCCTTGGTGCCGCGCGAACGCGTAACCGCGTGCGAGTTCTTCCAGATAGGGCAGGATATCGAACAGCAGAACGAGTGAAAGCATGACCGTGACATAGAGCCAGGATGGCGGGCCTTCCTTGATGCGAAGGCCGAATTGCGCCGTCTCGCCGCCAAGCCCGAACAGCGCAAGAAACTGCGGCCAGTGCAGCGTGATGATGACGAGCAGGCCCATCAGAGGAAGCATTTCGAGGAAGCTGTGAACGTGCTGCTCGGTCGGCGTCACGGTACGGGTCGCGTAGGCGTAGCTGACATCCCACATCGCGGTCGCCTCATGCAGCAGCAGGCAGACGATCATGATCAGAATGATCAGCGCATTGATCTCAAGAAAGATCGCGGCGAGCGTCGGCACGGCCATTTCGGCGAACTGGAGCAGATGGAGCAGGGACTCTTTCGGTCCGCTGGTGCTCTCGATGTGCGCGGCGCGGTGGCAGAGATAGTCGGCAAAGCCGGCCATCAGCCACGCCGGCAGCACGAAATACATCAGGATGAGCTGGGCGGCGGTCGGATCCATGCTGATCTTCTCGGGTCAGCCCGCGCGGCGCAGCTTGGCGTCGCCTTTTTCTTTGGCCTCGATCTCCTCGAGCGGATGAAGCGCCGGCGCATTGAGAACCGCGCCGTCGACGCTGAACTGCGAACCGTGGCACGGGCAGTCCCAGCATGTCTCGAACGAATTCCAATGGATGTGGCAACCGAGATGGCTGCACACCGCGGAGCGGCGATGCAGCATGCCGTCCTCGTCGCGGTAGGCCGCGATCTTGCTCAAACCTTCGCGGACGATCGCGCCTTGGCCGGGCTTGAGTTCGTCAACGGAGCACAGTTCACCCGGCGCCACATACTCGGCAAAGCTTTTGATGGCCGCGATGTTCTCGGTGATGAAGTTCTTGACCGCCGAGACGGTCTTGCGGCCGGGCGCGTAAAACTCTTCCCAGTCGGCCTTGCCGGTCAGGATCAGTCGCGAGATCAGCAGGCTGCCGATGACGCCGTGAGTCAGGCCCTGTCCGGAGTCGCCGGTGTGTACGAAGACGTGTTCGTTGCCGGGATTGCGGCCGCTGAAGGCCGCAAGGTCGATCGGATCGAGCACCTGCCCGGACCAGCGATGCGTGACCTTGCCGAGATCGGGCAGCCGCGCGCGCATCCAGGCTTCGAGCGCGTCGAACCGCGCGCCCGCGTCGTCCGCCTCGCCGGATTTGTGGTCGGCACCGCCGACCAGGAGATAATCCGTGTTGCCCGGACCACGCTCGAGCCGGACATAGTGATAGGGATCGAGCGTGTCCCAATAGAGCGCATCCTCGATCGTGTCACGCGGGATGGTCATCACCATCACGTAGGTCCGGTACGGCGCCTGCTTGCTGTGCAGGTCGAACAGGTTGCTGACCGGCGCGTTCGACGCCACCACCACATTGGCCGCCGAAACCTGCAATCCGTCTTCCGTCACCACGGTGACGGCGCCGTTGCGCTCTTCGACCGAGACCACGGCGGAATTGGCATAAAGGCGTGCGCCGCGTTTGGTCGCGGAATCCGCGATGCCTTTGAGATAGCGCAGCGGATGGAATGCCGCCTGGTCGGGATAGACCAGCGCGGCGCTATTCTCCTCGCCGGCGAAGGGCACGCCTTTTTGCTTCTTGACCGGCATTCCGGCTTCGCGGGTCGCGTCGTATTCCTCGTCCAGCTCTTGCCTGGTCATGTTCGGCGCCAGGAACAGGTAGCCGTTGAGGCGGCGGAAGTTGCAGGAAATGCCTTCATTGGCCTGGATCTGCTCGATGCGCGCGATCGCGGCCGCGTGGCTTTGGTAGAAGGTCTTAGCCCCGTCCACGCCGCGCATGCGCTTCAGCGATTTGAAGGTATCGTCGGTCATGGAGGTGAGGTGCGCGCTGGTCCGCGCGCTCATGCCGCCCGCAATCGCGCCGCGGTCGAGCACCACGACATCGAGCCCGGCGCCGACCAGCTCGTAGGCGACGGAGAGACCCGCGATACCCGAGCCGATGATGCAAACGTCGGCTTTCTCGTTCCTTGAAAGCCTCGGCG
>JBBWZU010000121.1:0-3664 GCA_039649225.1 Hyphomicrobiales bacterium
CGGCTTCCGGCGCGCGAGCGATGTCGTGCGTCCTTGGCCCGGAATCAGCGCAGCGGAGAACCGTCATGAATAGCGAACGCAGTCTTTCTCGTCCTGACCACGGACGGCGCGACGTGGCGTCCTGGCAGATGCACGCGATTCCTGCCGCAGTCGGCCTGGCGCTCATCTGCTTGTTCGCGGGGACTTACAGCTATGGACGCTTGGCGCAGGCCGCCGCCGAGCGCGCCGACGCAAGCGAGATTGAAGAGGAAAATCGTGCCTTCTGCGTGAAGCTTGGGCTTCCGTCCCAATCCGACGCCTACGGCCGATGCACGCTCGGACCGGGCGAAGTCAGGCGCCGTCACGAAGAGCGATTGCTCGTGAGAGCGGCGGGCATTTTGTGATCACGGCCAAGAGACGGTGAAGAGCCGGTCAAGACACGCTGCGCACGCAAACAAGCAACTGATTCAAACCTGAAAGGCTTGAACATGGCTCCCCGCTTCATCGCGCGACAACTCGCGCGCCCGCAGGGCTTTACCGGACGCGTGGTCGGGCGCCTGATGAATTGGCATAACGCCGATATGAATGCATTTGCGGTTCAGTGTCTTGAACTGGAGGCGAGCGATCACGTCCTGGAAATCGGCTTCGGCGGAGGCCTCAATCTGCCGGCTTTGCTTCAAAGCGCCGCCTTCGTCGCCGGCGTCGACCATTCGGCCGACGTGATCGATTGGGCCAAGGCAAAATATCGGGAGGCAATCGCGACCGGCCGGGCCGAGTTTCGCGCCGGCCGCGTCGAGGCGCTGCCCTTCGAGGCCGCATCGTTCGATAAAGTGTGCACCGTCAACACGCTCTATTTCTGGGAGTCGTTGCACACAGGCTTTGCCGAGATCCGCCGTGCGCTGGTGCCGGGCGGCCGCGCCTTCATCGGCTTCCTTCCCAAAGCGCACATGCAACGCAAGCGGATGCCGCCCGATATCTTCACATTGCGTACCGTCGAAGATGTGCTCGGGGCGCTCGGGAAGGCCGGCTTCCGCGACGTGCGAACGGAGCGCCCGGAGCCGGATACGCCGTGGAACGTCATGGTTGCGACCGGCTGAGCCGGATCGCGCCACACGGGTTTGCGGCCATACATCGTCACACCCTGCTTCTTGAACGCAGGATCTTCACGCCATCGATCCGATGCAGGACGAGAACGTTCGTCGTGAATAAGGAGGAGATGAGATATGTCTGCTTTCCGCCGGCGGCCTGGCGACACCAAGCAAGGTGAAGTTCTAAAAGATCCAGGTGGGCGCGAAACGACCGAATTCAAGGATGCGCTTCTATTCGATTTCGACATCGATGATGATACGCCAAAAGAGGCTCACCTTGAGTATCTTCGTGAAGTTATTCGGTACATGGTACGGGTACTCAATGTGGGAAGCGGGCGCGCTTTCGTAATACATCTGGATGGTTTCGCGAGTCGCACCGGCGGCGCACAGCATAATGATTTTCTTTCAACGCTGCGCGAGCAGGCGATCGAGAATCAATTGAGAACAGCGCTGGACCTGAAACCGGATCTCAAGCCTCTGGTCACCTTTAACCGGAAATTTCATGGATTTGCGGATAGTCCTCCGGGAGAGAACGCGCATTTCCGTGCCGTCCGGATTGTGGTCACCCGACCCGGCCCACCACCGAAACCGGTTCCAATTCCGACCGGCTCCAAGTTCTGGGAAGTCCGATTGGTAACTTTGCTCAGCTTGGGCATTCCAGTAGTAATCATTCCAGGCGCCGAGATCCAAGTTGATGCGGCGCTCTTTGAAATCGTGGATAGATCCCCGGGGGGAAAACAAGGGCTTTTCAGGTATGTCGGCGGCGGAGTGGCAGTTGGCGTCCCAAAGCTCGGTCCTGTTTCTGGTGGCCCTTTGGGGAACTTTACACTGTTTTCCACGACAGATCCTGTCGATCTCCGTGATTTCGAGGGGGATGCCAGTTTCCTACAGCCACCCGCGATTGGACCAATAGGCGACAGTTTCCTCGCCATCCAGAATCGCGTGTTTCTGCTGAAGGAGGCACATACGATACCTGATCCCATTCCTGTCGATAGTTTCAGTTTCATTCCAAATATCTTCGAAAGCACGAGCGGTAGCCTCACACTATTACGAATCAATGGCCGGCCCGTGTAGATCAAATGAGTTCTTTATCCCACCGCGGCCGGGCGGCCGCCAAGCCAGCCCGGCACGCTGCCGGCCACGTGCCCGTCACAGGCCGCGTCGACGCAGTCGGACAGGCTTCCGAACCGCGCCGGACGGCCGACCAGTGCGGGCGCGTAGTGCGCGTATTTGCCGGAGTTGGTCATCACGGTGCGCGCATCGCGCGGCACGATCGGCTCGCCCAGCATGCACCAGCAGGTGTCGGTCAGAAGCTGAGCCCCAAAGGCCTCCAGCGCGGCGACGTAACCGGCTTCGCTCGCCTGCTGGTAGACCGCGCGGCCGCAGGTCACCACCAGCGCGGTGTCGTGATGCTTCTTGCGGCCGCCGCATAGCGCGGCAAGGTGCGCCAGCTCGGCTAGCGAGGCGTGCGGGCTGCCGATCGCCACCAGACCGACGCGGCTGCGACTGGCGCTGTTCAGCGCGTTCCAACTCGCGAGCAGATCCGCTTTGGTCACCGTGATCCTGCGCGACGCATTGCGCAGTCCCGCATCGGGCGGTGCTTCCGGCGTGACGCCTGCGATATGAAACATCGGCGCCGCCGAGGTCGTGGCGAAGGCCGCGCCGAAGGCCTTGAGGTCGTCGACGGTCGGCGTGGCGCGTTCCAGGCCGACGATCAGCGGGATCTCGGAGGGCGCGAGGCCACCGACGTGATAGCCGAGGAGGGGATAGAGCGACTCGTCGGCGTTCTCGATCGGCGGCAGCTCGATCACGACGGATGCCACGCGGCCGGCGTCCAGGTGACACCCCGCCAGCGGCGCGCGGCCGGTGAGCGCGATGCAGATGTCGAGGAAGTCGGGATATTTCAGCGTGCGCGCGCCAAGGACGCTGTTGGCATAGACGACCGCGTTCGATTCAGCCCAGACGATCTGCGCGCCGAACGCCGGCGCGGTGTCGAGCAGGTAAGGCGCGCAGGTGAAGGAGGGGGCTGCTCCCATCTTCAGGTAGGCATCGCCAAGCCGGCTCGCCGGCTCTCCGATTGCCGCGTCGACGCCCAGCGCGCGCCAGCGGCGCCGGTCGACGGAGACCGCGTTCAAGGTGGTCGGAATCCGCACCCGCGCGCCAAGTTCGACCAGGCGTTCGGCGAAACGCAGACCGCCCGGGCCGGTATAGATACAGCCATCGATGTGCGCCTGGCTGACGTCGATCAGCCGCTGCGCGCCAAGCAATCCGGCCATGCGAAGCACGATCCGCATGGCGAGCTCTGCGGCCGCGCCGCATTCGCCCGCAAGCATTGTCTTGTCGATCGCATCGAGCGCTACGTCCGGCGCCACGCCGGCCTGCGATGCGGCCTCATCGGCAAGCGCGGCGGGCGCGGTATCGCGCGCTGGATCGATCGCCATGACGGCAGGGCCGTTGATTCGCACGCGGGCGACAGACCCGAGGCGCCGGAAATCATCCAGCGAGAGCCGCACCGCCGGCAGTGAAAGGTCAACGACGTCCTCGGCGATGATGATGGCGAGCGGCAGGATGTCTTCTTGGGTCCCAAAGACCATCGC
>JBBWZU010000130.1:0-2580 GCA_039649225.1 Hyphomicrobiales bacterium
TACGGTTCACGGACGACAGACTGGAAAAGCGTGATGGTTGAGGCACAATTTGGGGAGACGTTTCGCGCGGAGCTACTTGAGCTTCTGTCGTGGCGCCGTGACGTGCGGCGCTTCAGGCATGACGATCTTCCCGGTGGCACTTTTGAGCGTCTGGTGCAGATCGCATGCCTCGCCCCTTCGGTCGGGTTGAGCCAGCCTTGGCGATTCGTCGCGGTAAGAAGCCAGCCCTGCCGGGATGCGGTTCGCGCCTGCTTTGAAAGCTGCAACGCCGAGGCGCTGCAATCTCAGGCGAGCGAGCGCGCGGCGCTCTACGCGCGGCTGAAGCTGGCTGGGCTCGACGATGCGCCCTGCCAGTTCGCGGTCTTTGCGGATCGAACGACAAGTCACGGGCATGGGCTCGGCCGGCGCACGATGCCGGCGACGATCGACTATTCGGCCGTCATGGCGATTCACACCCTTTGGCTCGCCGCGCGGGCGGAAGGCATCGGCCTCGGATGGGTTTCGATCCTGGATCCGGCTGTCGTTGCGTCGGTTCTGGATGTTCCGCAGACGTGGACCTTGATCGGGTATTTCTGCATGGGCTATCCGGTCGAAAACGACACGGTGCCGGTTCTGGAACGCGAGGGGTGGGAAACACGGCGCACGCTCGATTCGGTTCTCTTCGTTCGATGATGGCGTTTCAGGCGGACCGCAGTGCCACCGGCCGTTTGCATTGACAATTCTACGGCCGGGACGTTTACTCGCGCCCGATTTGACGGTCTCTTCGAAGGAAGAGCGAAAAGGGAATGCGGTTCGGGACGAAGTCCCAATTCCGCAGCTGCCCCCGCAACTGTAAGCGGCGAGCTCGTGCCACAAAGCCACTGGGGAGGTTCCCGGGAAGGCGGTGACGGGCGCAGACCCGCAAGCCAGGAGACCTGCCGTCACTTCGATCGGATGCCGGGCGGGGTGCCTTGGTGTCGATTTGAGCTGTCGCTGCGATGCGGGTGGTGCTCCTGAACCGGGCCAGCTCGAGCACCCCGTTTGATGTGTCGCAGGGAGCAGCGGGTGACGTTGGCAGAAATTTCGCACCGATCCGACGACGAAGCGCTAAACGGCGTCGATGCGGCGCGTAGCGCCGCTACGACGGTCATTTATGTCTGCACGACCTGCCGTCAGCCGGATGATCCGGACGATCAGCCTCGACCGGGCGCAGCCCTCGCGGCGGCGACGGCGCGCGCTGCGGAGAATACCGGCATTGTGGTTCACCCGATGCGCTGCCTTGCCAATTGCAAGCGCGGTTGCAGCGCCGTCATGCAGCGCGTCGGCGCCTTCAGCTATGTCTTCGGCCATCTCGACCCGGGGCTGGATGCAGACGCGCTGGTGGAGGGCGCAAAACTACTATCCCAATCGCCAGATGGGCTCATGCCCTGGCGCGGCCGGCCGGAGGCGCTCAAGCGCGGACTGATTGCACGCGTGCCGCCACTCGATTTTCAGGGAACCGATCAATGACCGCTTCTGTCGCGCGCGTCCCATGCACGATCGTGACCGGCTTTCTGGGAGCCGGTAAAACGACGCTGGTCCGCCATCTGCTCGCCAACGCAAATGGCCGCCGGCTCGCCGTCATCGTCAACGAATTCGGCGATGTCGGCGTCGACGGCGAAATCCTCAAGGGTTGCGGCGATTCGAGCTGCCCCGAGGAGAACATCGTCGAGCTTGCCAATGGCTGCTTGTGCTGCACCGTGGCGGATGAATTCGTGCCGGCCCTCGACATTATTCTGTCGCGCCACCCGAAAGTCGACCACATCATCATCGAAACATCCGGGCTCGCGCTCCCGAAGCCGCTGGTTCAGGCGTTTTCCTGGCCCTCCATCAAGAGCCGCGTCACCGTCGACGGCGTTGTGGTGGTGGTCGACGGCGCGGCGCTCGCCGATGGCCGTGTCGCCGCCGATATGGTGGCGCTGGCGGCGCAGCGGGCCGCCGACAATGCGCTCGATCATGACGACCCGATCGAAGAGGTCTTCGAGGACCAGATCGCTTGCGCCGACATGGTCATCTTGAACAAGTGCGATCTCCTGGATCAAGCCGGCATCAGCCGGGCATCCGCCGTCGTCGCCGTGGCTTTGCCCCGCGCCGTCAAGGTCGTTGCGGTCGCGGACGGAAAGGTCGATGTGGGAGCGCTGCTGGGCCTCAACGTCGGCACCGAATCCGACATCGAAAATCGCCGGACGCATCACGACGACGAACTTGATCATGATCACGACGAGTTCGACAGCTTCGTCGTTCCGTTGCCGGAAATCGACGACCCGTCGGCCTTGTCATCACTCGTGTCCGCCACCGCCGGAGCGTCCGGCGTGCTGAGGATCAAAGGCTTTGCGGCGGTGCGCGGCAAGCCGATGCGGTTGATCGTGCAGGCGGTCGGCCCGCGTGTCACCTGTCACTATGACCGGACCTGGTCGATGGCCGAGGCACGCGAAACCCGTCTGGTTGTGATCGGCCTCAAGGGAATTGACCGCGCGGCCGTGACGCGCATGCTCAGCGGTTGATCGATGCATTTGTTGACGACCAGCTCAACCAGTCTTGACGATATCGTCGAGCCGGTCG
>JBBWZU010000133.1:0-7455 GCA_039649225.1 Hyphomicrobiales bacterium
GGCTTTTGTGCCGCGCGCGGCGCTCCTCGAGCGGCATCGACAGCGCGCGATCGAGCGCGCCGGCCACCGCCTCGGAGTCGTATGGGTTGACCAGCAGCGCCTCCTTGCACTCCTGCGCGGCGCCGGCAAAACGCGACAGCACCAGCACGCCGGGGTCATCCGGGTCTTGCGCCGCGATATATTCCTTGGCGACCAGATTCATGCCGTCGCGCAGCGGCGTCACCAGCCCGACCCGGGACGAGCGATAGAGCCCGGCCAGCGCGGTGCGGCTATGGGCGCGATTGACGTAGCGGATCGGCGTCCAGTCCGCTTCGCCGAACGCGCCGTTGATGCGCCCGGCGTTCTCGCTCACCTGCCGCTCCATCTCGCCGTATTCGCGAATTTCCGAACGGCTCTTCGGGGTGATCTGCAGATACGTGACCTTGCCGCGCCACTCCTCATAGGTGCGCAGGAATTGCTCATAGGCATCGAGCCGCAGATTGAGGCCCTTGGTATAGTCGAGACGATCGACGCCGATGATCTGCGGGCGGCCGTTCAGGCTGCCGACGACATTCTGCACGAAACTCGATTTGACCGCGCGCCGCGCCGTCTTGGCGAACTGCTCGGTTTCGATGCCGACCGGAAAGGCATCGACCTGCACTTCGCGCTCGCCGATCGCGTAGGAGAAGTCGCGGCTGTGCAGCCCGCATTCACGCGTGAGATAGCGGGAGAAATTGAAAGCATCGTCGCCGGTCTGGAAGCCGACCAGATCGTATTGGCCGAGCGTGGGCAGCAGCCGTTCGTGATTGGGCAGCGCGGTGAGGATTTCCGGCGGCGGGCATGGGATGTGCAGGAAATAGCCGATGCGGTTGCGGTGGCCGCGGTCGCGCAGCAATTTGGCGAGCGGCATCAGATGATAGTCGTGCACCCACACGATATCGTCGGGCTGGAGAAACTTGTCGATCTCGCTGGCAAAGTGTTCATTCACCCGCATGTAGCCGGACAGGTCGCGGCGGGAGAATTCGGCAAGATCGAAGCGGTAGTGCAACAGCGGCCACAGCACGCGGTTGGCAAAACCGTTGTAATATTCCTGGTAGTCGTCATCGCCGAGATCGGTCACCACATATTTGATGTTGTCGTGCTCGACCGTCCGGGTCTTGATCGGATCGCCGTTCTTGGCGACGTTTCCGCTCCAGCCAAACCAGACGCCTTCGCGGTGACGCAGCGCCGCGTTGACGGCAACTTCGAGTCCCCCCGCGCGCCCGCCGGTCTTGCCGTCGGGCACCGCGACGCGGTTGGAAACGACTACGAGCCGCGCCAATACCGGTCCTCCCAGCTTCGCGACAGCCGGATCGCGCTCAAGATCAATCCCGCCATCGAGTAGGTCTGCGGAAAATTGCCCCATAGCTGCCCTGTCGCGGGATGCACGTCTTCCGAGAGAAGCCCATAGCTGTTGCGCAGCTTGAGAGCATCGACGAACATGTCACGCGCATCCTGCTTCCGGCCGATCGCCCACAGGGCGTCAATCAACCAGAAGCGACAGATCAGGAATGCCGTCTCGGGCAGACCGAAGTCATCGGCATTCGTATAACGCATAACGTTCATATCAAACTTAAGTTCCCGTTCCATCGCCTTGACGGTGGATACAAAACGCGGGTCGTCCGCCTCGACGGCGCCGAGCTCGTTGAGCAGCAGCACGCTGGCGTCGAGCTCCTCGCGTCCGAACGCTGCCGTGAACGCGCCGCGTTTTTCGTTCCAGGATTGATCCAGCATGGTCTTGAGGATGTGGTTGGAGTGCTTACCCCAGTACGCTGCGCGATCATTAAGGCCGAGATGCGCCGCAATCACTTCCAATCTGTGACAGCCGGCCCAGCACATCGCGACCGAATGCGTGTGGATGCTGCGCCGCTCGCGGAATTCCCAGATGCCGGCATCAGGCACCAGCGCAAGCTCAGCCGATTTCTCACCGAGCGGCTCGAGCATGCGGAACAGGTCTTCATCCCCCATGCGCGGCAGGCGGCGGTCGAAGAACATCGGCGTCGCCGCCAGGATGGCGCTGCCATAGGTGTCGTGCTGGTTCTGCGCCACCGCGGCGTTGCCGATGCGCACCGGCCCGTCGCCGCGATAGCCTTTCAGGTCGGCGACGACGCGCTCCTCGAGCGGGTCGGTCGACACGATGCTGTAGACCGGCTGCAATTCGCCGGTTGAGCCGGTGACGATGGTGAGGATGTAGTTGATGTAGTCTTCCATCGTGCGCGAGGCGCCGATGCGGTTGAGCGAGCGCACCACGAAATACGCATCCCGCAGCCAGCAGAAGCGGTAATCCCAGGTGCGGCCCGATCCGGGCGCTTCGGGGATCGATGTCGTATGCGCCGCGATGATCGCGCCGGTCTCCTCGAAGGCCGACAGCTTGAGCGTGATCGCGGCGCGGATCACCGCGTCCTGCCACTCGTAGGAAATCGCCAGGCGCCGGATCCATTCCTGCCAGTAGTCGCGCGTGCGTTCGGCAAACTCGCGGCAGGTGGTGGCAAGCTCGCCCTCGAACGGCGTATCGGCGCCGAGCACAAGGTTCACGGGACGCGCCAGCACGAACGGGGATTCGCGGTCGATGTATGCCAATGGTGCGTCGGTGGTGAGGCGGATGGCGGCATCACCGCCGGTATAGCGGATGTGATTGCTGCCGAAGGCGCGCTGCATCGGTTCGCGGCCATAGCCGGCGGTCGGGCGGAAGCGGATCGTGATGCGCGGCAGTCCGGTCACCGGCTCGATGATGCGCATCAGCTGCGGCGGCCGGAACGTGCGTCCATACTGGTTGAAGCGCGGGGCAAAATCCGTGATCCGAACCGATGCGCCGCGCTCGTCGGTGAGGACCGTGGTGACGACCGCGGTGTTGCGGATGTACTCCGAATGCGCGGATACCTGCCCGTCGAGCAGGACGTCGGTGAAGCCCTTTTCCTCGTCGCCCGCGAGCAGGCGGCAGAACACCGGATCGCCGTCAAAGCGGGGAAAGCACCACCACACGATCTGCGAGAGCGGATTGAGCAGCGCGGCAGTGCGGCCGTTCCCGATGACGGCAAGATCCAGATTCTGCTCCGTCATACGTTCTCCTTTTTGGGCTTTGCGGTCGTCTCGGTCCGCACCATTTCGGCGAGCCAGCGGCGCACGTCGTCCGGCGCCTCGAACATGCCGGCGATCCCCTGCACCTCGCGCCCGACCGAGAACGCAACACCGCCAAATTCCGGCATCACGTCGAAGGCGGCCTCGTCGGTGACGTCGTCGCCGATGAAGATCGGACGGCGGCCCTTGAACGGCGCGTGCTGCATCAGCTCGCGCACGGCCGTACCCTTGTTGAACGAAGGCTGCTTGATCTCGACGACGGACTTGCCGGGAAGAATCTCGATCGAAGCGGAGGGAAACGTCGCGCAGATCGCGTTGATCCGCTCGCGCAAGTCGGGTCCGAGATGCGGCGCCAGACGGTAGTGGATGGCGAACGAGTAGCCTTTGTCCTCGGTGATGACGCCCGCACGGCCCTCGGCCAGCGCCGCAAGCTCGGCCTTGAGCCGCGGGTCGAGCAGCGTCTTGGCGCGGGTGACCGTACCGTCGGCCATGCGCAGCTCGGCGCCATGGCCGGCGATGGTCGGAAGCTGCAGCGGCGCGAAGAACAGGTCGAGTTCGGCGAGCGGCCGCCCGCTGACGAAGGCCAGCGCCCCGCCGATCCGATCGCTCAGGAGCGAGAGCAGCACGGTGAAGTTCGGCGGGACCACCACCTCGAGCGGCGTCGGGGCCAGGTCCAGAATGGTGCCGTCGACATCGAGTAAAACGGCGCTGGATTGAATCGAGGCGGCATCGATAAACAAATCGCGTTCCTCATTCAACTATGAAGGGAATACCGATGGCGACGCCAACGCTGCAGCGAGCGAGTTCCGGACGGAACTAGCGCGTCATCACTTCAATCTCCCGGTCGACGCCTGGTTCCACTTTAAATTTGCCATTGAAAACCTTGCCGTCGTTCTTGGCGACGACGGAGTATTCCCCTTCCGACAATATGACCTTAGGGAAGGCTCCGACCGCCTCCTTCACCACGTCGCCGCCCGGGGTCAGCACCGACCACTGGGTGTTTGCGAGCGCCTCACCGCCTTTGTCATTGACGAGCTTGAGCGTAATGACCGCCGCCCGGTGGTTCACTACCACGTCGGTCAGCTTGCCGGCCTGCACGCGGATGTCGGAGCGCACGGTCGCGTTGCTGTCGCCATAATTGGAGACGACATAATAAGTTCCCTCCGGCAGCAGCACGACGTCAGAGGTCGCGACCGCGGAGGTGAGCGGGCGCTTCTCGCCGCCCTCGAACTGGCTGCCGCGATAGACCTCGAAGGTGATCTGGCCCGGCGGAATGCGGCTGTCGCCGACGCGGCCCTCGAAACGCACGCCGCCGGCCGCAATGTCGAAGACCTCGCGCACCGTCTCGGAGCGCAACTGCACCTTCTTGGCAGCGCTGGCCAGCCCGAACCCGACATGCACCACGTAGCCACCCGGCGGCAGCACGAAGATCGGCGCCGCCGCGCGTTCTTCCTTGAGCATGCGGAAGACACCGTTGGCGTCCGGCTTGTCGGCATAGATGCGCCAGTGCAGCCCGCCGGTGATGCCCGGCGGATCGCGCCCGAAGCGCGCGCTGACCATCAGGGCGACCTGGCCCGCCGGCACCATCGGCACGGTCGGCGTCACCGTCGCGGTCGTCGGAGGCTGCTGCGGTAATGGCGCGGCAGGCGGCAATGCCACCGGCTGCGGCGGCGCCAGCACCATTGGGTTGGACGGTGCGGCACCCGATGCTGGCGGCGGCACGCCGGCCGCGCCCGGCGGCATCAGGTTCTGACCCGATCCGATCGAGCCGGGTGGACGCGGAATGGACTCAAAGCCCGGCGGCGTCGATTGCGCGAATGCCCGCCCGTCCGGGATCGTCAGCGCGCTTACGAACGCGAGCGCCAGAAGCTGACGGGCGCGCGGCGCTGGGGCGGTTGGGACAAGCGACATGACGCTCCGGTTTACAGCCGAAAATTGGGCGAATTCAAGTTGCCGCCAAGCTGCTGCGTCGTTTGTCACGCCACAGAAGCCATGCTAGGCGCACTACTTATATTACTAAGTCTATCAACACAGAGTAGCGCATGCCCGAGGCTCTCCATCTGCTCAAGACCAGACGTTCGGTAAAGCCGGTCGAGATGTCCGGGCCGGGACCGGCCGCCAATGAGATCGACGCGTTGCTGACGATTGCCTCGCGCGTGCCCGACCACGGCAAATTGACGCCGTGGCGTTTCGTCGTGTTCGAAGGCGATGCCCGGCTCAAGGCCGGCGAGATCATCGCGTCCATCTTCAAGGGCAAGTATCCCGACGCCACCGCAGATCAAATCGCGTTCGAGCGGGCGCGCCTTGCACGCGCGCCGCTGGTCGTCGCGGTGGTGAGCCGCGCCGCCCCGCATGTGAAGATCCCCGAATGGGAGCAGGTGCTGTCGGCCGGCGCCGCGGCCATGAACCTCGTCACTGCCGCGCATGCGCTCGGCTTTGCGGCCAACTGGATCACCGAGTGGTACGCCTATGATCGCGGCGTGCTCGACGCGCTCGGCCTTGGCGCGACCGAGAAGATCGCGGGCTTCGTGCATATCGGCCGGATCACGGAGAAACCGGAAGATCGCCCGCGTCCGCCATTGGCTGAAATCGTAACCCGGTTTGGCGGTTAAGGAGAGCAGCTCATGTTCTACACGACCGACAAGAACGATCACGGCCTACCGCACGATCCGTTCAAGGCGATTATCGCGCCGCGCCCGATCGGCTGGATCACCAGCATGGGGGCGAATGGCGCGATCAACCTTGCGCCCTACTCGTATTTCAATGGCGTGCACTCCAAGCCGCCGATGGTCATGTTCGCCTCGGAGGGCCGCAAGGACTCGCTGGAATTCATCGAAGAGACCAAAGAGTTCGTCTGCAATCTGGCGACCTGGGATTTGCGCGGTCCGATGAACCAGACCTCGGCCCCCTACCCGCGCGGCACCAATGAGCTCCACGCCGCGGGTCTTACCCCTGCGCCGTCGCGTCTCGTCAAACCCCCACGTGTGGCCGAAGCGCCCTGCGCGCTCGAATGCAAATGGCTGCAGACCGTGGAACTCAACGGCATCGACGGCAAGCCGGTCGATGGCTGGGTGGTGTTCGGCCAGGTGGTCGGCGTCCACATCGATGAGCGCTTCATCCGCAACGGCCTGCTCGACACCGCCGCAATGAAGCCGATCGCGCGCGGCGGCTACCATGACTATTCGGTGCTGACGGAAAGTTTCACGATGCGTCGCCCGGCGAGTCTTGCCGACGTCACGCCGCCCGCAGAGACCAAAAAGGTCACCGCCTAAACGATAGCGCGGAACATCGGTCGTTAACCGGCATTAACCCCTTACCGCAGTACACTGGCCCGAGACAGGCTTGCGCGCGGCGCATCGCGCGCCAACATGATGTGTAAGGGAGTATTCCGGTGTTTCATTTCCTCCGCCGTGGACAGAATGGCGATAACGCCGCCGGAGGCGAAGGCAGCGAACACGGCAGGCAACCCGGATTCCTCCCGCCACGCCCGTCGATCGGGCTTGTGCTCGGCGGCGGTGCGGCGCGCGGATTTGCCCACATCGGCGTCATCCGCACCCTGATCGCCAAAGGGCTGGTTCCTGACGTCATCGCCGGCACGTCGATCGGTGCCGTCGTCGGAGGCTGCTACGCGGCCGGCAATCTCGATGGCGTTGAGCAGTGGTGCCGCAGCCTCACCCGCCGCAGCGTGCTCAGCTATCTGGATGTCAGCTTCAGCGGCTCTGCGCTGCTCGGCGGCGGACGCCTGGCGGAGAAATTGATCGAAACCGCGGGCGACGTCTCCATCGAGCAGTTGCCGATACGCTTTGCGGCGATCGCAACCGAGTTCGGCACCGGCCACGAGATCTGGATCACGCGCGGCCCGGTCGTGGAAGCGGCACGCGCCTCCTACGCATTGCCCGGAATGTTTCCGCCGATCCATATCGGCGGGCGTTGGCTGATGGATGGCGCGCTGGTCAACCCGGTTCCGGTCTCGACCGCGCGCGCGCTCGGCGCACGCGTGGTGATCGCCGTCAATGTCAACACCGACCTCTACGGCCGCGGCACCACGATCCAGCATCATGGCGCGCCGGAGCCTGAAGCCGCACCGGGCGAAACGCCGATCGACGAAATGGTGGCGCAACGAGGTCTGTTCGGGCGCTTCGCAGGCGAACGCGCCGAGAAACGTCAGCTGTTCGGCACCCCCGGCCGGCCCGGCCTCTCGACCATCATGGTCGAGGCGTTCAACGTGATGCAGGATCGGCTGACGCGCGCGCGCCTTGCAGGCGATCCGCCGGACATCCTGATCTCGCCGCGCCTTGGCCGCATCGGGCTGTTCGATTTCCACCGCGCCGCCGAGATGATCGATCTCGGCGCCGAGGC
>JBBWZU010000141.1:0-4853 GCA_039649225.1 Hyphomicrobiales bacterium
GCCCTCGACCGCGGCATTGGCGAGGCCGCGCATCCGATCGGTCTCGAGCTCGGCACGGCGCCGGTCGCGAATGTCGAGCGCCAGCCCGGCAAACGCCAAAAGAATGATTGCGAAGCTCGCCAGCGCCACGGCGATCGCGAGCCAGCTCGTCGGCAGCGCGGACGCTGCCATCTGTGAATCCGGATCGGGCACGATCGAAACCGCACCCATTGCGGTGAAGTGGTGGCTGCAGATCGCGACGGTCAACAGCAGCGCGCCATAGATCCTCCACTTGATCGTGTCGCCGCGCAGACCGACCGGCAAGGCAACCGCGCCCAAAAGCGCCCCGAGCGCGATGGATGCGGCGATCAGCGTCGGATTCCAAATAATCCAGCCTGCGATTTCAAACGCTGCCATGCCGGTGTAGTGCATGGTCGCTATGCCGCCGCCGACGATCGCCCCGCCAAGCCAGGCGCTCCCCGGCAGCGCTTTCGACACGGCGACGCTAAGCCCGATGCCCGTTAGCATGATGGCCGCGACCAGCGAGAACAGCGTCAATACAATGTTGTAGCCGCTTGCAACGCCGGGCGAGAACGCCAGCATGGCGATGAAGTGTGTCGCCCAAATGCCGAAGCCCGTGGCCGTCGCCGACACCGCAAGCCAGCAGAACCGCATGATGCCGGACGACTTGCCGACATGATGGAGCAACGTCACGGCGGTGAACGAGGCCAGCGCGCAAATGACCGCCGCGAGGCCGACAAGCCGGAAGTCGTGTTCGTTCACGATGCAGTTATAGACGGTGAGCATGCCACGTCCGATGCGATTGAGATCAGCCTCGGACGTTTCCCTAGCGGTACTTCGTCACCGGGGAATTAAATGCGGGCATAATCCAGTAACAACGCGTATGGGTGCTGCTTTGGTAGTTAAGAACTGGTCAAAATAATTTGACGCTTTGATAGCCGCCAAGTAACGCTGTCGCCGTATTGGTCATCGCGGCCAACGGAATGGCGCTGAAATCATCAAGCGATGAGTCTGTAAGCCGGAATCGTCAGAAACTCCGCGAATTCCGGCGCCAGCGAAATATCGCGAAACAGCGCGATCGCCTCGGGAAAGCGCCCTTTGGCGTAGTCGGTCTCGCCGATCTCCTGCTTCACACGCTCCATTTCCTCCTCGAGCGCGCGTTCAAAGAATTTCGGCGTTGCGACGATCCCGCCCTCGAGCTCGGTCTCATACTTGATCCACTGCCAGATCTGCGCACGCGAAATTTCAGCCGTCGCGGCGTCCTCCATCAGATTGTAGATCGGCACCGCGCCGCGCCCGCGCAGCCACGCCTCGATGTATTGCACGCCGACACGGATGTTGAGGCGGAATCCTTCCTCGGTCTTGGTGCCGTGGTGGACCTTCAGCAGATCGTCGCGCAGCACGCGCACATGTTGGCGCACGCGTCCAATCTGATTTGGCTCCGGCATCAGGCGGTCGAACACCTCCTTGGCCACCGGCACCAGATCGGGATGCGCGACCCACGTGCCATCGCAGCCGTCGCGGACCTCGCGCTCCTTGTCGGCGCGAACTTTGGCAAACGCCGCCTCGTTCGCCGCCGGATCGTTCTTGATCGGGATCTGTGCCGCCATGCCACCCATCGCGAACGCGCCGCGCGAATGGCAGGTCTTGACGAGCAACGCCGCATAGGCGCCGAGGAATGCCTCGCCCATCACCACCTGGCTGCGGTCAGGCAAAATGTAGTGCTTGTTCTTCGCGAGCTTCTTGATGAAAGAAAAAATATAGTCCCAGCGTCCGGCATTGAGCCCGGCGACATGGTCGCGCAGCTCATAGAGAATTTCTTCCATCTGGAACGCGGCGGGAAGCGTTTCGATCAGCACCGTCGCCTTGATGGTGCCGATCGGGAGTCCCAGCCGCTCCTGCGCGAACACGAACACCTCGTTCCACAGCCGCGCCTCCTCGGCGGTCTCGAGCTTCGGCAGATAGAAATAGGGCCCGGTGCCGGCGGCGATCTGTGTCGTGGCATTGTGAAAAAAGTAGAGCCCAAAATCGAACAGTGCGCCCGAGACCGGCTCGCCGTCGACGGTCAGATGCTCCTCGACCAGATGCCAGCCGCGCGGGCGCACGATCAGAACGGCGGGCTTTTCGCCCAGTCTGTAGCGCTTGCGGTTGTCCGGATCGGTGAAGTCGAGCTTGCCGGCCCAGCGATCCCTCAGATTGATCTGGCCTTCGATGTTGTTCGCCCAGGTCGGCGCATTGGCGTCCTCGAAATCCGCCATGAACACGTTGGCGCCGGAGTTGAGCGCGTTGACGATCATCTTGCGATCGACCGGGCCGGTGATCTCGATGCGGCGGTCCTGCAGATCGGGCGGGATCGGAGCCACGCGCCAGTCTTCGTCGTCGCGGATGCCTTTGGTGTCGGCGCGAAAGTCCGGCAGATCGCCGGCGTCATAACACTTCTGCTGCTCGGCGCGCGCCGCCAGCAGGCGCTCGCGCGGCGCCTCGAATTCGTGATGCAGGTCGACCAGAAAGCGCAGCGCCGCCGGCGTCAGCACCTCCGCATAGCGGGCTCCAAGCGCCGCCCTGATGGCAAGGCCGGGAACGCGCGGCAGCGCCGCCGCACGCTTGGGGACGCGCGGCCGGACCCTGACACGTCCCCGCGCCGGCCCGCGCGCGACGGCGGGCTTGGGGCGGCGCGCAGGGCTCGCAAGCAACCGGCGCGCCGATTTCTTGGCGGATTTCGATCTTTTCGGCGACTTCGTCGCAGACGATTTCGGCTTTGGCGCCTTCTTGACGCGCGACTCGGCGGCGGATTTCCGACCCGCCGCCCTGGTTGTTTTCTTGCGCGCTGCCTTCTTTCCGGCCGCTTTCGCGCCGGTTTTCCCGGCCGGTTTCTTTGCGCCTCGTTTCGCGGTCGGTTTTGACTTCTTGCGCCTAGGTCGAGTTGCCATCCGAGCTGCCGTCTCCGCCCTGCGAACCGAATGGGCGATATTCAATCGTGCTGGGCGCAGTTGGTTCCGCGGACGCCGCTGCGGCCGGGGGCGTTGCGGCCTGTTCGGGTGACGCAGGCATCACGGGCGGGGTCGGTGCAGGCTTCGGCGCGGCCTTCTTCGGTGCGGATTTTTTCGCGGCGGACTTCTTCGCGACCTTCTTCGGCGCAGCCTTTTTCGCGGCTTTCTTGGCGGACTTCTTGCTCGCCGCTTTCTTCTTCGGGCTGGATCGTGTTGCGGACTTCTTCTTTTTCAGCGTCAGCGTTTTGGCTTTTTTCTTCTTGCTCTTGGTCGCCTTCGATTTTTTACCCTTTTTCGGACGAGCAGCCATGACGGATTCTCCTCACGGGTTTATGCAGTCACGATGAACCGCGCCTGCGACCTCCGATCATTCTAGATCGCAACTGCGATTCGCTGCGAGTCCTTCGCGTCGAGGTGCACGCCTTTCAACGCATCAGGTGCCGGCCCGCCATAAGCCCAGTCGAGCAGTTCCACCGTGTGCACGACCGGAATCTCGGTGCCCTGCGCAATGTGGGTCATGCAGCCGATATTGCCGGTCGCGATCACATCCGCCCCGCTGCGTTCAATATTGGCGACCTTGCGCTCGCGCAGGGTGCGGGCGATGCCGGGCTGCATGATGTTGTAGGTGCCGGCCGAGCCGCAGCACAGATGCGCCTCGGCGATGTCGCGCACCCGGAATCCCGCAATAGCCAATAAGTCCTTGGGTTGCCTTGTGATTTTCTGCCCGTGCTGGAGCGAGCAGGCGGACTGGTAGGCGACCGTCAGGCCGCTCCGGGCGGCTGGCGCAGCGAGGTCCAGACTGACCAGATATTCGGAAATATCCTTGGCCAGCGCCGACACGCGCGCACCCTTTTCGGCGTAAGCCGGGTCGTTGCGCAACATGTAGCCATAATCCTTGATCGTCGTGCCGCACCCCGACGCCGTGATGACGATCGCGTCGAGCCCGCTCTCGATCTCGCGGCTCCACACGTCGATATTGTGCCGCGCCTGGGCGAGCGCCTGATGCTCCCGCCCCATGTGATGCACCAGCGCGCCGCAGCACGCCTCGCCCGCCGCCAGCACGACCTCGATGCCCTGGCGCGTCAGCAGGCGGATCGCCGCCTCGTTGATCTGCGGCCCGAGCACGCTCTGGGCGCAACCTTGCAGCAACGCGACACGACCCCTGCGCCGCGATGGTTGTGTGAAAAACGTTTGCGGGCGCCCATATGCGGACCGGTTCGGCAGCCGCGACGGCATCAGGCCGAACATCGCGATCGTGCGCTGGGCTATCCCGCGCCAGCCCGGCGACACCGGGACCGCCTTGCGCGGCCTCCGCCCGGCCGCGCGGCCAGCCAACCTTGTGGCCGCCCGCACGAGCGGACCGGCGAACCACCCGGCGGCAAGCGCCGCGCGGAAGCGTCCCGGATAGGGCAGCAGGTTCGCCAGCAGCGCGCGCACGACGCGGTCGGCCCACGGCCGCCGATAGGTGTCTTCGACATGTGCGCGGGCATGGTCGACGAGATGCATGTAGTGCACGCCGGAAGGACACGTGGTCATGCAGGCCAGGCACGACAGGCAACGGTCGATGTACTTGGCGACGTCCGCGGTCGCCGGCCGGTCGTTCTCCAGCATCTCCTTGATCAGGTAGATGCGCCCCCGCGGTGAATCGAGCTCGTCGCCAAGCAGCACGTAGGTCGGGCAAGTCGCGGTGCAGAACCCGCAATGGACGCAGGCGCGCAAAATCTTGTCGGCCTCAGCGACATCCGGATCGGCGAGTTGCGCAAGCGTGAAGGAGGTTTGCATCTATATCCCCGCCCACATTCGCCCCGGCCCGAACACGCCTTTGGGATCAAAGCTGTCCTTGACGCGCCGGGTCAAGGCCGC
>JBBWZU010000151.1:0-5462 GCA_039649225.1 Hyphomicrobiales bacterium
ACCACGCCGATATCCATGCAGAATTGGGTCTGGGCGAATTGCGCCCCAGCGGCGATCTTGTCCTTCAGCCCCTTCGGCGCCCAGCCGGCCGGCGGGTCGATCGGCATGTCGGCGGCGCCGATGAAGACAGCCGCCTTGCCGGTTACCTTGCGGTGCGACGGCAATTCGCCGCGGTCGCGGATGGCGACCGCGGTCTCGATTAGTGCGCGCGAGTCGAGATCGAACACCGGCTTGGTTTCGGGCTGATCGCCCGCGCTCGGATCGTCGCCGCGCAGCATCAGCAGGTTGCGGATACCGAGGGTCGCAGCGCCGAGCAGGTCGCTCTGCAGCGCCAGCCGGTTGCGATCGCGACAGGTGAGTTGCAGCACCGGCTCGATGCCGTTCTGCGCCAGGACCACGGCCGAGGCGAGCGCCCCCATATGGGCGCGCGCGCCGGCCCCATCGGTGACGTTCACGGCGTCGGCGAGACCCTTGAGCGGCAGCGACTTGGCCAGCAGGTCGTCCCGGTTGCACGAAACCGGTGGGGTCACTTCGGCGGTAATGACAAACCGGCCGGAGGCCAGCGCACGCTGGAGCTGGCCGTCGTCGGAACTCTGTGGGCTCATGTCGCGCTTTCAACCACGGGAACAGGGCTGCCCCATAGCAGAACGCGTCGAGAGGGTTAAGCGGCGTCAAGGTTGTGCTTGTCCCTCCCCTTTCGGGGAGGGACAAAGGGACACTATTTCGCCAGATAGCTGCGATGCACCAGCGCGCCCTGGGCGCCACGGGTCTCGAACGAGAAGGCCTTGTCGCCCGCGCGTGTTTCAAGCTTCACGTTGGCGGTCAGCTGCTTCTCGCTCGCCGCGCCCTTGGCGGCCTCATCCAGGAACGCCAGGGCGGCTTCGCTGGTCGGCGTCGCATCGCCGCCCGAATCCTTGGCGCCGATCGCCTCGGTGATGCTCGCCTGCAACAGCTTCGGCCACATCTTGCGGAACAGGCCGTTCGACGGATAGATCTCGGCGCTGTTGAGCTTCCCATTGACCGCAAAGACGTAGCCGACGACATCGCCGTCCTGCTCGGCCGAGCCTTGCAGCGCCGCCAGATAAGTGGCCTGCGCGTCTTTCAGCTTCTCGTTCTCGAGCGCGAGTTGCAGGCTGCTTTGCGAAGCCGGCGCGGCCACCGGTGCGGCAAGATTGGTCGAGAGCTTGTCCTGCACGCTGCGAACCGTCTTCCAAACCTCCTGCTGGCGGCTGCTGGTGTCCGACCCCCCATAGGCGGTCGTGCGCGGGTGACGGATGCCGGCGACAGGATTTGCATCCGGCACAACGGCCTGCGCCGGCGCTTTCATGGCGAGCTTGGCCTCGCGTGACGGGACCACGGCCGAGGCGGTCGCGAAGGTCTTCACGTCCTCCTTGCCGCGCGCCGACCAGCGCCCCTGCTCGACGCAGAACGACGCGATCTGGATGCGGCCGGACTTCGGCGGCAGCATCAGGCTGACACTGAGCACGCGATCCTGCTGGCCGCCTTTCACGATCGAGCCGGACTGGACGAAGACCTCGTCGGCGCCGAGGTTCTCGATCTGCAGCTCGTTAACACTGCCGGTCTCATGAACTTTGACCACATTCCGGGCGAGCGCCTCGTCGAGGGTGAGCGGGACCGCTCCGGCGGCCGATGCGCCGTGAATGAGATAGATGGCAAGGTTATCGTGAACGACAGGTCCGGTGACGCGATAGTCGCCGGCCTGCGAGGCCGTTGCACCATATGTCAGGAAGGCCAGCGACGAGGCCGCCAGCGCGAGCAGTGATCTGCGATGCATCTTGACTCTCCCGAGGGGTCTTCCCACCCGCCGCCACGCTGAACTGCCTCTGCGGCACCTGTTGGGAGTGGAACCGGCGGATTTCCGGCCCATTCGTGGCGCGGGCGGGCGGCGGTTGGCGTCAATTCGGGCGACGTGTCTGAATTATTAAAGCCAGGCGGGAAATTCGTCTCGAAACAGCGATGCGGGCGCTAGAATTTTTCCGAATTCATGCATCTTCCGATAGAAACCATCCCATACCTCTGGCCGATATCCGGCGCGTGAATAGCTCATCAAATCAAGACAATCGCCGATACCTTGTCCCTCCTGTGGGCCTCCTCTAGGTTCCCGCCAACTTAAAAGAACGCCCGGGTCTCCTCATGCAAGTTCGCGACGGCATCGTCGAAGCCATCGGCAACACACCGCTCATCAAGCTGCGGCGCGTCTCCGAACAAACCGGCTGCACCATTCTGGGCAAAGCCGAATTCATGAATCCCGGCCAGTCGGTGAAGGATCGTCCGGCGCGCGAAATCATCCTGCAGGCAGAAAAGCGCGGCGAGATCAGGCCGGGCGGGCTCGTGGTCGAAAGCACCGCCGGCAATACCGGCATCGGGCTCGCGCTGGTGGCGAACGCGCGCGGCTATCGCACGCTGATCGTGATCCCCGAGACGCAGAGCCAGGAAAAGAAGGACATGCTGCGGCTGTGCGGCGCCGAGCTGGTCGAGGTGCCGGCCGTCCCGTACAGCAATCCGAACAACTACCAGCATGTGGGGCGCCGCCTTGCCGATGCGTTGCGCAAGACCGAGCCGAATGGCGTGATCTTTGCCGATCAGTGGAACAACCTCGACAATCGCCTGGCACACTACACCTCGACCGGCCCGGAGATCTGGCAAGGTACCGACGGTAAGATCGACGGTTTCATCTGCTCGGTCGGCACCGGCGGCACGCTCGCCGGGACATCGGCATTCCTGCGCGAGATGAAGAAGGACGTCATGATCGGATGCGCCGATCCGCGCGGCGCCGCGATGTACAATCTGTTCTCGAGCGGCGAAGCCAAGCCGACCGAGGGCGGCTCGATCACCGAGGGCATCGGCCTTGGACGCATCACGCCGATCATCCAGGACATCAAGGTCGAGAAGCCGTATCTGATCGGCGACGAGGAAGCCGTGCCGATCATCTTCGATCTGCTCGAGCATGAAGGTCTGTGCCTCGGCGGCTCGAGCGGCATCAACATCGCGGGCGCGGTGCGGCTTGCGAAGGATTTAGGACCGGGCAAGACGATCGTGACGGTGCTGTGCGACTACGGCACGCGCTATCAGTCCAAGCTGTTCGATCCGGCGTTTCTGCGCGAGAAGGGCCTGCCGGTCCCGGCTTGGCTCACGCGCAAGTCGACCGCAAAGCCGCCGTATGTTTAAGGCATGTCCCGCAAAAGTGGGTACCGGTTTTGCGAACAAGGACATGCACAGTAGTGTCATCCGGAATGACACGGAGAGAAATTGATGCCCACCGACTGTCTGTTTCGCGACGATTCCTACCTTACCTCGACGCCCGCGACCGTCGTGGGCTTGACCGAGCAAGGCGGCATCGTGCTCGATCGCACCTGTTTCTACGCGACCTCGGGTGGGCAGCCGGGCGACACCGGTGTGCTTGTTGCGCCAGCGGGTGAATTGCCGCTCGGCCCCGCGATCTATACCGACAGACTGAAGACCGAGATCGCCCATGTCCTCGCCGATGGCACCGGCCCGCGTCCCGGGATCGGCGACACCGTAACGCTCAAGCTCGACTGGGGCCCGCGCTATCGGCGCATGCGCATGCACACGGCGCTGCATCTGCTCTCGGCGGTGCTGCCCTATCCGGTGACCGGCGGCGCCGTGAACGAGGACGACAGCCGTCTCGACTTCGACATTCCGGACGCCGGCCTCGACAAGGACGAGATCACCACCAAGCTGAACGACATGATCAAGACCGACGCCGAAGTGCGCTCGCGCTGGATCACGGACGCCGAACTGGAAGCCAATCCGGGACTGGTCAAGACCATGTCGGTCAAGCCGCCGATGGGAAGCGGCCATGTCCGCCTCATCGAAATTGTCGGGCATGACCTGCAACCCTGCGGCGGCACGCATGTGCGGCGCACCGGCGAGATCGGGGCGATCCGTGTGACAACCATCGAGAAAAAGGGCAAACAGAACCGCCGCGTGCGCATCTCGTTTGCCTAAGCATGATCCCCGATCATGCTCAATAAAAGTCCGGAGCTATCATGACCGCTTCCCTGCCGAGCAAGCGCTTTGTTTCGACCGAATGGTTGGCCGAGCATCTCGCCGATCCAAACATCGCGATCGTCGACGGTTCGTTTTATCTGCCGGCGCTCAAGCGCGACGCCACCGCGGAGTATCTGGCGGCGCATATTCCGGGCGCGGTGCAGTTCGACATCGATGCGATCGCGGATCATTCCACCAGCCTGCCGCATATGCTGCCGAGCGCGCAGGTTTTCGCCGACGCCGTCGGCAAGCTCGGCATCGGCGACGGCATGACCATCGTGGTCTATGACGGCGCCGGGCTCGGCGGCGCACCGCGCGTCTGGTGGACCTTCCGGGTGTTTGGCGCCGCGAATGTGCTCGTGCTCGACGGCGGCCTGCCGAAGTGGAAGGCCGAAGGCCGGCCGACCGAAGCCGGCGCGGTGACGCGCAGCGCGAAGACCTTCACGGCCAAGCTCAACAGCGCGATGGTGGCGAACGTCGACACCGTGAAAGCGGCACTCGCCGACAAATCCGCGCAGATCGTGGACGCGCGGCCGGCCGACCGCTTCCGCGGCGAAGCGCCGGAGCCGCGTCCGGGCCTCAAGGGCGGCCACATGCCGGGCGCGTTCAACGTGCCGACCACGACCGTGGTGCAGAACGGCCGCCTCGCACCGGTCGAGACGCTGGCCGCCGCCTTTGCGGCCGGCAAGGTCGATACGTCGAAGCCCGTGATCACGAGCTGCGGCTCGGGCGTGACGGCCGCCATTCTCTGGATGGCGCTCGATGCGCTCGGCCAGGAGCCAAAGGCGCTGTATGACGGTTCGTGGTCCGAATGGGGCGCGCGCGACGATACGCCGGTGGTCAAGGGATGACCGGCGCACCGGACGCGGCGGTGGGCGATGCCGCGAGGATCGATGGTCTCTATGAACTTGCCATGCGCCGCCATCAGGCCGGCGACCTGCGTGAGGCCGAGGAGCTTTATCGCGCGATCCTCGACAGCGATCCGCGCCAGCTCGATGCCCTGCATTTCCTCGGGCTGATCGCGCTGCAGAGCGGCCGGCCGCAGGATGCCGTCGAGCTGATCAGCCGGGCGATCGCCGCGAACGACAAGATCGCGGCCTATCATGGCAGCATCGCGGAAGCCTATCGCCTGCTCGCGCAGCCGGAAGCGGCGGTCGATCACTACCGCAAAGCGGTCGCGCTCGATCCCGGCTATCGCGAGGCACAGCACAGCCTGGCCGGTGCGCTGCTGGCTCAGAGCGACGCCAACGAGGCGCTCGACGCGGCGACGCGCGCACTCGCAACGCTCGATAATCCGAATGCGCGTCTGCTGTTCGTCCACTGCGTCCGCGCCGCGACCTCATATCCCGGCGGCCCGACATTCCGCAATTTGCTGACGCGCGCCATCGTGGAGACCTGGGCACGGCCGGTCGAACTCGCCAACGCCGCCA
>JBBWZU010000171.1:0-5422 GCA_039649225.1 Hyphomicrobiales bacterium
TACAATTTTGCCTATCTGGACGAGCAGACCAAGCGCATGATCCGCCGCGCGATCCTCAAAGCGATCGCGATTCCCGGCTACCAGGTCCCGTTCGCCAGCCGCGAGATGCCGATGCCCTACGGCTGGGGCACCGGCGGCGTGCAGGTCACGGCTTCGATCCTCGGCCGCGACGATGTGCTCAAGGTCATCGATCAGGGTTCGGACGACACCACCAACGCGGTCTCGATCCGGCAATTCTTTGCCAAGACCGCCGGCGTACAGACGACCGCGAAGACCTCCGATGCCACCGTGATCCAGACCCGTCACCGCATCCCCGAAACGACGCTGCATGAAGGCCAGGTGCTCGTCTATCAGGTACCGATCCCGGAGCCGCTGCGCTTCCTCGAACCGCGCGAGACCGAAACCCGGCGCATGCACGCGCATGCCGATTACGGACTGATGCACGTGAAGCTCTACGAGGACATCACGCGTCACGGGCACATCGCCACCACCTATGCCTACCCGGTCAAGGTCGACGGCCGCTACGTGATGGACCCGTCGCCGACGCCAAAATTCGACAATCCGAAGATGGACGATTGCGCCGCACTGCAGCTGTTCGGTGCGGGGCGCGAGAAGCGCATCTACGCGATTCCGCCGCACACGAGCGTCGTCTCGCTCGATTTCGAGGATCATCCCTTCGAGGCGAGCCGCACCGAGGAGACCTGCGCGCTTTGCGGCGCGGAAGATTCCTTCCTCGACGAAGTGATCGTCGACGACCACGGCGGCCGGATGTTCGTCTGCTCCGACACCGACTTCTGCGAGACGCGGCGCGAGCAAGGCCATAGCGGGCCGGAGTTGCAGACTGCGCCGGACGCCATTCGCGGCGGGGCCAAACCATGACGGCCGCCGAATCCCCGCTCCTCGCCGCGCGCGGCCTGTTCAAGCGCTTCGGCGCGCGCGCCGCCTGCCACGATGTCAGCCTCGATATTCATGAAGGCGAGGTGCTCGCGATCGTCGGCGAGTCGGGCTCGGGCAAAACCACGCTGCTGCGCCTGCTCTCGGCGCAGACCGAGCCGGACGCCGGCACGGTGCTCTATCGCATGCGCGATGGGGTGACGCGCGATCTTGTAACGTTGGGCGAGGCCGAGCGTCGTTTTTTGTTCCGCACCGATTGGGGCTACGTGCATCAGGACGCCTCGCTCGGCCTGCGCATGGGGGTCTCGGCCGGCGCCAATGTCGGCGAACGCATGATGGCGGTGGGCGCCCGGCACTACGGCCAGATCCGCGAGACGGCGACCGGCTGGCTCGCCCGCGTCGAAATCGATCAGGACCGCATCGACGACACGCCGCGCACCTATTCGGGCGGAATGCGCCAGCGGCTGCAGATCGCGCGCAATCTCGTCACCAAGCCGCGTCTCGTCTTCATGGATGAGCCGACCGGTGGTCTCGACGTCTCGGTGCAGGCGCGCCTCCTCGACCTGATGCGCGGCCTGGTGTCGGAGCTGGGCCTCGCCGCCATCGTGGTGACCCATGATCTCGGCGTCGCGCGGCTGCTGTCGCAGCGCATCGCCGTGATGAAAGAGGGCCGCGTGATCGAGACCGGACTCACCGACCAGGTGCTCGACGATCCGCGCGAGCCCTACACCCAGCTTCTCGTCTCCTCGATCCTGCCTCCATGAGGGCGCCATGCCTGCTTTGACGCTCGACGGCGTGACCAAGACCTTCACCATGCACCTGCAGGGCGGCATCCGCTTGCCGGTCGTCTCCGGCGTCAGCTTCGCGGTGAACGCCGGCGCATGCGCGGTGCTGGGCGGGCCGTCGGGCATCGGAAAATCGTCGATCCTCAAGATGATCTTCGGCAACTATCGTTGCGATGCCGGCCGTATTTTGGTGCATGCCGACGATGAGGCCATCGACGTCGCGACCGCGCAGCCGCGCCGCATCCTGGCGCTGCGCAACCGCGCCATCTCCTATGTGAGCCAGTTTCTGCGCGCGGTCCCGCGTGTCGCGGCGATCGATGTGGTCGCCGAACCGCTGGTCGCGACCGGGACCAAGCCTGATGCTGCGCGCGAGCGCGCCGCCGCGCTGCTCACCGTTCTCAACATTCCGAAGCCGCTATGGGGCTTGCCGCCGGCGACATTTTCCGGCGGCGAGCAGCAGCGCATCAACATTGCGCGTGGCTTCCTTCCCGAGCGCCCGATCCTGCTGCTCGATGAACCGACCGCCTCGCTCGACGCAACCAATCGCGCCGTGGTCGGGGCGCTGATCGCCGAGAAAAAGAAGCGCGGAACCGCGATTGTCGCCATTGCGCACGACGAGGATGTTCGCAACGCCATCGCCGACGAGATCGTCGACGTCGGGCGTTTCGCAGCCAAGTGAGACGTCATGAAACAAGAACAAAACGACGTGCTGATCGCCAATGCCCGCATCGTGCTCGCGGACCGGGTGATCGAGAACGGTTGGCTCGCCTGCGCCGGCGGCAAGATCGTCGAGATCGGCGAGGGCCGTGCGCCGGAGCGCGGCGAGAATGCGGGCGGCGATCTCGTGCTGCCGGGCCTGGTCGAGCTCCATACCGATCATCTGGAAGCACATTACGTTCCGCGCCCCAAGGTGTACTGGGATCCGGTCGCCGCCGTGGTCTCCTATGACGGAATGCTGGCCACCAGCGGCATCACCACCGTGCTGGACTCGCTACGGGTCTGGCGCGAGGACGGAGCCGAGGACGTCGATGGACAGCATGTCGTGCTTGCCGACGCGATCGAAGCCGCGCACGAAGGTGGGCTCTTGCGCATTGAGCACTACCTGCACCTGCGCTGCGAGGTTCCGATGCCGGGCGTCGTCAACGATACGGCGGCGATGATCGGGCGCGAGAGCGTGCGGCTGATGTCGCTGATGGATCACACGCCGGGTCACCGGCAGTTCCGCGATGAGGAGAAGCTGCGGACTTATTATCGCGGCAAGTCGGGTGGCCTCACGGATGCACAGCTCGATGTCCTGTTCGCAAAGCGCCACGCCTATCATGCGGCGAACGCCGAGCGTCACCGTCGCGAGCTGGTCGCACTTGCCGGCAAGAACGGCACGCCGCTTGCCTGCCATGACGACACCACCATGGACCACGTCGCCGAATCGATCGCGGACGGCGCCGCCATCGCGGAGTTTCCGACCACGCTGGAAGCCGCGGAAGGGCTGCACCATGGCGGCATTCGCGTGCTGATGGGCGCGCCCAATCTGGTGCGCGGCGGCTCGCACTCGGGCAATGTCGCGACGGTCGACCTCGCAAAGGCCGGCCTGCTCGATATTCTGTCGTCCGACTATGTGCCGTCGAGCCTGCTGCTGGCCGCGCTCAGGCTGCCGGCCGTTGCGCCGAATATCGATCTGGCGGCGGCAGTGCGCACCGTCACCAAATCCCCCGCCGAAGCTGTCGGCCTCACCGACCGCGGCGAGATCGCGCCCGGCAAGCGCGCCGATCTGATCCGCGTCCACGTGGCGCCGAAGGGTTCGGCCGTGCGCAGCGTCTGGCGGGATGGACAGCGCGTCGCATGAACGACGGTGATCCTTCGATCGGCCAAATCGGTCCCGGACGGCTCGTTCTGGTTGTCGGTCCGAGCGGTGCCGGCAAGGATACGCTGATCGACCGCGTGCACGCGGCTTGCCGCGGTGACGCTGGCATCGTGTTTCCGCGCCGCGTCATCACGCGCCTTTCGTCCAGCGCGGAGGATCACGACACGATCGCCGAGGCGGCGTTCGATCAGGCCGCGACCGATGGGTCCTTTGCGCTGTGGTGGACAGCCCACGGCTTGAAGTACGGGATTCCCGCCGCGATCGATGGCGATATTCGGGCCGGCCGCACGGTCATGTGCAATGTGTCGCGCACCGTCGTCGGCAGCGCACGCGCGCGTTATGCGCGCGTGACCGTCGTGCTCGTCACGGCACCGCAGGAAATTCTCGCCGCACGCTTGCAGGCGCGCGGACGCGGCAGCGATGGCTCCGTCGTGGATCGCGTCCAACGTTCGGTCTCGACCAATAGCGAATTGAAGGCCGATGTCGTCATCGAAAACATCGGCGCTCTCGAGCCGGCGGCCGCAACGCTGCTGCGCGCCGTGTCCGACCGACGCGCGGATTCGAAATCATGACCGACATTGCGCAGAAACACGCGAACCGCGCGCCCGTGACGGACAACCCGGACGCGCGCGTGGTCTCGGTCAGCCGCGATGCTACGCACAAGTTCAGCAAGGTCAATTGCCAGGGTATCACTCTGCTGGCAGGCCTCGGCGTCGAAGGCGATGCCCACATGGGCGTCACCGTCAAACATCGCTCGCGCGTGCGGCGCGACCCGTCGCAGCCCAATCTGCGCCAGGTGCACCTCATCCATGCCGAGTTGATCGACACGTTGCAGGAACAGGGCTTCGCGGTATCGCCCGGCGCAATCGGCGAGAACATCACCACTCGCGGGATTGATCTCCTCGCTTTGCCGCGCGGGTCGCGGCTTCGGATCGGCGCCACCGCGATCGTCGAGGTGACGGGCCTGCGCAATCCCTGCATTCAGCTCGACAAATTCCAATCGGGGCTGACGGCGGCGGTGCTGAGGCGCGACGCGCGGGGCAGACTGATCCGCAAGGCCGGCATCATGGGGATCGTTTTGGCCGGCGGCATTGTGCGTGTGGACGACGTCATTGAGATCACCCTTCCGGATGGACCGTTTGCCCCGCTAGAGCCGGTCTGATCCCGCAGGCTAGCTCAGGTACGAAAGTGGCCTGTACGTTGTCGGGTGTTGTCGGATAGGTGAGTTTCTCACCTTGGTCTATGATGGCAGACCTCACAGCAGGGCTCAGGCAACATGTCCAACGATAGAAGCAGACGATCCGGCGGCAGCAGCCGCGATATGGCGGAAGCCGCATTCAAGTCGGCAACGACCAAGCCGGCCGAACTGCCGCCGGCCAAGCCGGCGATTCCAAACGCCAGGGAGATGGTCTCGCTGCGCCTCGACCGTGATATTCTCGATCATTTCCAGGAGGCGGGTCCGGGCTGGCAGGAGCGCATCAATGACGCGCTGCGCAAGGCGATCGGAAAGTAGACCTCGGCGGCGAGGAAGGTCGAGGTTTTGATCAATGAGCGCAACCGATGCACGCGGGTTGATCGCGGTCGACAAGATGGGCGGCAAGGTACTGTTCGTCGATCCCGTCAGCGGCGAGACGACATTGGTGCTCGACGATTTCGAGCGCGTCCCACACGAGCTGCTTGTCGATCCCGAAACCGCGACCGCCTATGTGCCGATCTTCGGCGTCGGCATCCACGGCCGCAATCCGCATCCCGGGTATTTGCTCTCCGTCATCGACCTGACGCGGCGCCGGCATGTCGGCGACATCGACCTGTCGCCTTATGTCTCGCCGCACTGCATGCTGATCGGGCCGGACGGCTTGCTCTACGTGACCTGCGAGAACAG
>JBBWZU010000019.1:0-12408 GCA_039649225.1 Hyphomicrobiales bacterium
CGGCCTCGCTGAAGAACAATTATCCGGGCCTCGATTGGCCATCAGTGATCGACTACAACCTCGAACGTATGGCGAGCCACGGCATCCGCCGCGCCGACGAGATGGAGCAATCCGCCGTCACGCTGACCGAACTCGGTATCGCGCCGCTGATGACCCGCGGCACAGTCGCGCGCCAGCGCGAGCTCGGCGAACTGGGCAAGCGCGCGGATATCAAGACGGCCAAGACCGAAGGCCGCGCCGCGATCCTCAGCGCGCTCAATACGGCAAAAGGCAGCCAGTAAATCGTAGCCCTCATCCTGAGGAGCGCCCGAAGGGTGCGTCTCACGCGCGTCGGCTACAGCCGACTCGCGCACCCAATAATGCCAATCTCGGGTAAACCCGAGATTGGTGGACGAGGGCGGGCATGGAGTCTGCGGCCATCCTTCGAGACGCCATGCTTCGCATGCCTCCTCAGGATGAGGACTGCTGTACCGTCACACCCACTCAGTTCGCCGGCGGAATTTGCAGAAATTCCGCGAGCTGTTCCTTGGTCATCGGTGCATCGAGGAATTTGAGCGAGACCGCATCCTTCACAATGCCGTCGAGGTCCGCCATCTGCGCGGTCTGCAGCGCTTCCTTTGGATGAAACTCCTTGAGCGACTCGGCCAGGATGTCGACCGGCTGCTTCACCTTCTGGGAATACATCTGCAAAGCCTTCGGGTCGGCATACATCCAGTCGACCGTCTCGCGATAGCCCTTCACGAAGCGCATGATCGCGTCATGCTTCTCCTTCAGGGCGTTGGCATTGACGATGATGACCCGCACGGTCTGTCCCTTGAGCGAGGGGATATCGCTGCCGCGCGCGATGATGCGGATCTTGCCGTCCTTGATCTCCTTGATGCCGAACGGCGGCGCCGACCAGCCGATGTCGATCTGCCCGGTCATCACCTGCGTGAACGTCGCGGGAGGCCCGCCGGTGGCGGTCGGCTTTGCCTTGACGCCCAGCTCCTGGCCGAACGCCACCACGATATTGTTCGAGCTCGAGCCGCTGGTCGAATACGCGATGGTGTTCTGCGCGGTTGCGTCTTTGATGGTCTTGAGCGGGGAATCCGCCTTCACGTACCAATAAAGATCGCCCGTGCCGGTGAAGGCGGGCAGCAGTACGCGTACCGGCGCCCCCCTGGAGAAGGCGCGCATCACGCCCGCGACGCCAACGCCGGCGCCAAGATCGGCAGAGCCTGAGACCACCGCCTGAATGGTCTCGCCCGCGCCCTGCGTGCCGAAGGCTTCGACCTTAAGATTGTGCTTCTTGAAGATGCCGGCGTCTTCGCCCAGCGTCGGCGCCTGGTTCTCCCAGTTATTGATCTGCCCGATCGCGATCTTAAGCGTGTCTTCCGCGGATACTGGCGCGGTCAATGCGACCAGCGCCAGCGCGGCAATGCCGAAGTGCTTCATCGTTTGCTTCTCCCCTTCGCGGCTCCCTTGGATTTGGCCTTTGCGGCCTTCTTAGACGTTTTTGCTGCCGGCTTCGCGGCCGGCGCACCACCCGGAACTGGCCGGCGCGCGGCAGCTTCGGCCGCCTTCACCGTCGGATCGGACTTCGAGCGCCCTTCGGACTTGGCGAGCCGCGTGACCCAATATTCGTAAGCCCGGGCCAGCGGCCCCGGCGCGAGATTGAGTCCCGCCGCCATTTCGGCCTCGCCGTCGGTGAGCGGCGAGACGTGGCCGAGCGTGTGCGCGGCAAGCTGATGCTCGGCGTTCTTGGCCGAATAGATCACGCGGAACACGAGCTCGCGCAATTCGCCGCCGACAACCGTCGCGCCATGCCGGCGCATCACCACGATCGCGTGATTTCCGAGCGCGCGCGCGAGCGATGCGCCCTCCTCCGGCTTCACCACCAGCAGATTGGTGTCACCGAACTCGTCGCGGCTATCCCAGAACGGCGCGCGCTGCCCCATCGCGGCGCCGAGGTGAAACACCGGCTGAAGCGGGACGCCGGAAATCGCGAACGGCATGATCGAGGGCGCGTGGTGGTGGCACACGGCATTCACGTCCGGCCGCGCCTTGAAGATCTCGCCATGGATCACGCGCTCCGAATAGGGGCGCATGGTCGGCGGAACGATCGGATTGGAATCAAGGTCGTATTCGAGGATGTCCTCCGGCTGCACCAGCGCGGGCGCGCGCGAGCGCGAGAGGAAATAGCGATTGGGATTGTTCGGATTGCGCACGCTGATATGGCCGAAGGCATCGAGCATGCCCTCATTGGCAACGAGCCGGTAAGCGGTCGCGAGATCACGGCGGAGGTCTGCGAGTGAGTTGGACAAAGCGGCGATTCCTGGTTGTGACGGCATCTTGTGGGGCCGGCTAAGCGCGGCAGCAAAGCCGATCAGCGCGCGTCATTCAACCCGTTTCGTTCGTCCGAATTGTCATGGGCTTTGCGATTCGCCCCCGAATATCGAGCCGCACTCAGGAGCTGTTAATCCCGCAATGGGCGTTTGCCAGCCTTGTAACGACACGTCATGTTACGATCCCTCCGTCCTCCAAAAGCAAAAATCCCGGGAGCCCGCCCCTTGCAGATCGCCATCCTCGATGACGACCACGTCATCCGCATCGCCCGCTATGCCCTGTCCGGCGCCGGTGAGGTTTCGGAGTCCTATGTGCGCGACTTCTTCCTGCCCGAAGACATGGATCCGGCGCGCGTGCTGGACGCCGGACGCGGACTGCATGAGGCCGATGGCGTCTCGCTCGTTCCAATGGCGGCGAAATTCGACATCCGCAAAGGCAGCGGCGTCGAAGTCATCATCTTCCGCCGCGGCGCAGTCGATGCGGCCGCGATGGATGCCAACCCCAAGCTCAGACTGATCCAGCGCATCGGCGCACGCGCCGACAGCATCGATCTGGCGGCCGCGGCGCAGCGCGGCATTGCAGTGTCGTGCATTCCGCGCATGACGCTGCAATACACCGCCGAGCACGCGTTCCTGATGATGCTCGCTTTGTCCAAGCGCCTTATCGAGGCGGACGATTGCGTGCGGAAGGATCGCTGGGACCGCAGCAAAGTCCATCCGGATCACGGCGTTGCCTACAACTGGGCGGGGCTCTCGAATATCGGCGGGCTGTTCGGCAAGACGCTCGGCATCATTGGCCTCGGCGAAGTCGGCTCACTCGCCGCCGGCATGGCGCATGGCTTCGGCATGCGGGTCATTTATTCCAACCGCAATCAGCTCCCGGCCGCGCAGGAGCAAAAGCTCGGCGTTACTTACGTGCCGCTCGCGCAATTGCTCGCCCAATCCGATTTCGTCTCGCTGCACGCGACGAACTTACCGGAGAACCGCGGGCTGATCGACGGCAAGACGTTTGGCGCCATGAAGCCGACAGCCTATTTCATCAATACGGCGCGCGGCCCCATCGTCGACGAGGATGCGCTTTACGACGCACTGACCAAAGGCGTTATCGCGGGCGCGGGTCTCGACGTGCATGTCGTCGAGCCGCGGCCGATCCCAAGCCCGCTCGCGACGCTGAGCAATGTGATCTTCACGCCGCACATCGCCGGCGGCTCGCGCACCGGCATCGTCAAGGAGATCGAGACGATCATGAGCAATTGCCGCGCGATTCGCGCCGGGCAGCCGATCGCGCATCAGGTGGCGGCGGCGAAGCCGTAGGGGGGGCAAAGCGCGAAGCGCGTGCCCGCCGCGATTGGCAGTGGCGGGCATATTGCGCCTCCGCTCTCGCGGACGCGCACGTTTGCGCGCCCTACGACTGCGGTCAGCGCGGCGTCAGCTTGAAGATGATCAGCGACTCGACGACGAGCGAATACTCGCGCACGAGTTCCGAGTTGAATCCCGCCTTGTCGATCAGCGCGCTGAACAGATCGAGGTCGGTGTCAGACGACACCATGACATACATGTATCCGCCCGGCTTCAAACGCTCGCGCGCCTGATCGAACAGCGGCGCGATGTCGCGATAGGCCGGCCCCGCGTGCCAGCCGCGATCGGCGACATTGCGCGGCTCGCCCGCATGCTTCGGCGGACTGGAAAGGATCACGTCGAACAACGGTTGCGCCGGCATCGCAGCCATCAGATTCATGCACACGCCGGTGACGCGGCCGCCAAGGCCGTTCGCAACCGAGTTTTCATTCGCCGAGAGCGATGCGGCCGGGTTGATGTCGGACGCGACGACGAGCTCGGCACCGGAGCGCGCAGCGGCGAGCGCCAGGATGCCGGAGCCGGTCCCGATCTCGCAGACATGCTTGCCGGTCAGATCGAGCGTACCGAGAAACTCGGCGAAGCGCTCGCTGCTGATGAAGAATTTCGGATGGAATACCGTCGGGCGCACGGTCAGCCGAAAGCCCGCGGCTTTCGTGGTGCGGATGTCGGAACGCTTCAAGATCAGGTGATAGGAGAAGAAGAAAATGAAGGCGCGCAACGCACGGCGCGCGAGGCTCTGCGGCGCACCCTTGCGGCCGAATTCGCCCACCGCATTGCCGGCGAAAACACTGGCTCGCGCGACGGGCGCCGCGTAGTCAGTCCGAGTGATATCATCCATGAGATCGTGTTCCTGAGAAGATTGGGCTCAGCGCCTAAACGCAATGGCGCGGCGAAAGCGCCGCAATCGCATTGCCCAAGAGGGTTTGAAAATCCAATTTGTCGCCCTGGTTTTTCAAGATGTAAACCAGGCCGGAGAAGTCCGGCCCTAGCTGAAGGATCAGCAATATAGGCATAGCCGCTGGCACACAAGCCAGCGGACAACGCATCAATGCTTAACGGCCGAGTATCGTTCCGCCTTAATTCGCCGGGGCGTCAGAAATACGCTCCCAATGCAGCTCACGATGCTGCATAACCCCCTGCCAAAGGCGTGGCTTCTGGGTCAACACCATGTGCTCGCCGACGAAATGGACAAATCGCCTTTGTTCCCCGCCGATCCTGTCTTTGCTGGCTGAGGCATCAACACGCGTGACGAGATTCTTGCCGTCATACTCGTAATTGCCGCAGTACGAATTATACTCCCGCACCGTCTCCTCCGGCGGCAATTCCCCGCGCCCGTCGCACAATACCGACATCATGCGTTTGTCGGAATAAAACACCACCAGTCCGCGCGGCTTTTCACCATAAGGCGGGTGCATCGCCTCGCCTGCGTCATTGCGCGCCAGCGTTTTGACCAGACGCCAAGTCCCGACGATGTCTTTGCCGACGAAATCTTTATCTTTCATGCTTCTTCCTCGCGACGTTTCGCGCCGCCTGTTAATTAATGACCAATCCGATTTTCTTGACCAACTCCGCCCATTTGGCTTCCCCGCGCGCGAGGTTCGCGGCGTATTCCTCCGGCGTGGTCGTGACCGGATCGCCGCCATCCGCGATGATACGTTTGGAAATCTCCTCCGAGGTGACGATCGCGCGCAGCTCCTTGTTCAAGCGTTCGATGATCGGACGCGGCGTTCCGGCCGGGGCCGCGATGCCGTAATACAGCACAGCCTCAAGGCCCGGCAGGCCAGCTTCGGCCGTGGTCGGTACATTCGGCAGCGCGGCAGCACGCGCCGGCGCCGCGACTGCAATCGGCCGGATCGTGCCCGCCTGGATGTTTCCAATCGCCGGCGCGATCGTGTTGAAGGCGAGCGTTACGTGACCGCCGACGAGATCGTTGGTCAGCGGTCCGGTGCCCTTGTAGGTGACGATCGTGATGTCGGCGCCGGTCATCACTTTCAAGAGTTCGGCCGCGAAATAATTCAGCGTTGGCGGCGGCGGCGTTCCGGCGGTCAACTTGCCGGGCTCCTTCTTGGCCAGCGCGATCACGTCCGCGAGCGATTTTGCCGGCGAGGACGGATGCGTCATCAGCACGATCGGCGCCGAGGAAATCGTCCCGACCGGCGCGAAGTCCTTCTCGACATCGTAGCCGGTATTGGCCGGCAGGCTGATGCCGGTGGTGAGCATGACCAGCGTATAGCCGTCCGACGGCGCTTTGGCGGCGGCACGTGTGCCGATCACGGCGCCCGCGCCGGGACGGTTCTCGATGATGACCTGCTGGCCGAGCGCGACGGAGAGTTGCTGCGCGACGAGGCGGCCGAGCGTGTCGACGCCGCCGCCGGCCGGATACGGCACGATCAGCGTGATCACGCGCGAGGGATAGTCTTCGGCTTTGGCGGCGTTCAGCGGAACGAAAATGAATATCGCAAGCAACGCGCCAATCGCAATGGACGCGAGTCGAACGCGACGGACGGTGTCGATCACCTGATCCTCCCCAAACTCGACGGGTCTTTTCTCGACGGGTTCTTGCGCCCTTGCGGGAAGTGTACGGGCTCAGAGCATGGCCCGCCATGGGGTCGGAGCGTGCAATGAAATCAGCGCGCGAGCGTACCGTCGCGGCGGATCTTGCGGGCATCGATCTGCCCGCCAGGGGCGGGCACCAGTTGCACGGACTCGTCCGGGCCGACATGACCGACATCGATCTCGCGATCCGGCAGGATCACGATCACCCGCGTCCCGATGCGCACCGTCACGACACGCGGCGCCGGCGCGCGCGCGCCGTCAAGCGACCAGCGCTTGAGCATGTCGAAATAGGGGGAAGCGCGCCACGCGCCCGGAAAGCCCGGATCGACAAACGCCGTCAGGTGTCCGCCCTCCCCGACCACGAGCGCGAACTTGGCGCGCTCCGGCTTCCATTCCGGACCGAGGCTCGGCGTGAGCATCCATTCGCAGAAGAAGGTGCGGCAATCGGTCGGGCGCGTCTCGTAGATGCCGCAGCCCTTGCGGCCAACGCAATGCCGGCACCAGACGCCCGGCGGCTTTTCGAAATCCTCCACCGCGATCACCTTGCAGCACAGCGTGCAGGTCCCGCACGCCCGGTCCGGCACCACGCGCGACAACGCCAGCGCGGCCGCATCTGATGCGGCCGACGATCCGGTTGAATGCCCGTCTGACGTCATCCGACCGCGTTTGCCGCAAATCGCCCGCGCTGTCGAGGCTGACGATCGGCATATTCAGGTAATGTGCGCGCCACGCGTCTCCACATACACAGCGTAGAGCGACTGCGCCGCCGCCATGAACAGCCGGTTGCGCTTCGATCCGCCGAAGCAAATATTGGCGCAGATTTCCGGCAGCCTGATCTGGCCAATGCGCGTGCCATCCGGCGCGAAGATATGCACGCCGTCATAGCCATCGCCGACCCAGCCCGCCGCAGTCCACACATTGCCGTCCTCGTCACAGCGGATGCCGTCCGCGAACCCGGTCTTGCCGTTCCATTCCATGTTGATGAAGGTCTTCGGATTCTTCAGCGTCGCGCCATCGACGTCGTAGACCCAGATCACGCTCTTGGCTTCCGGATAATGCGAGATGCCGGTATCGGCGATGTAGAGCTTGCGGTAGTCGGGACTGAAGCAAAGTCCGTTCGGCTTGAACGGCTCTTCGGCGACCTTGGTGATCGTGCCGCTTTTGTCGATGCGATAGACCGCTTCCTTGCGCAGCGGGCGCGGCGTCGAGGCGCTCTGCGGCAGCCGGTTGCCTTCGTACTCCATCAGCGAGCCGTAACCCGGGTCGGTGAACCAGATCGCGCCGTCGTTCGGATGCACAACGACGTCGTTCGGGGCGTTGAATTCCTGGCCCTCGAACTTGTCGGCGACCACAGTCGTCTTGCCGTTGTGCTCGTAGCGCACGACCTTGCGCGTGCCATGCTGGCAGGCGATCTGGCGACCCTCGTAGTCGAAGGTGTTGCCGTTGCTGTTGCCCGATGGATAACGGAAGCGGCGCGAGACGTGATCGTCTTCCTCGATGTAGCGCAGGTTCTCGTCGTTCGGGATATCGCTCCACAGCAAATAGCGGCCGACGCCGTTCCAGGCCGGGCCCTCTGCCCAAAGCGTGCCGGTGTGCAGCCGCGTGATTGCGGTGTTGCCGAGCTTGGATTTGAAGCGCTTGTCGATCACCACGATATCGGGATCCGGATAGCGTTGCGGCTCGGTGCCGGGCCCGAAATTGCGCGCGAAGGCGTCGGGCGCCATCGCGGTCGTCGCCGCGAGGCCGGCGGCCACGCTCAGAAACCCGCGCCGGTCGAGAGCAGGCGCGCGCGCCGCAGGCTTGGTCGAAAGGTCGACGAAACGGTGAAGCTGCACGCGAGCCATGGCCAATCCTCCGCGTTTGAATTTTCTTCAAGGCGGTAAAACTAGCAGGCTTTTCGCGGCTGGATTGTGAAACGTCAGGAATGCTGACCTAAAAGAGAGAGAGAACGCCGGAAACGAAAAGACCTCCCGCCGCGCGGACGAGAGGCCGATCGATCAGCCCATGCGGCAAGCGTGTCAGAACATCGAGGCGACACCCATCGAGCGGATGGCGTTCTGGCCATTGCGCTTCTGGGTCTCGTCGAGGCTCGAGATCAGCGGCCCGGCGGCCGACATGGCGCGTTGCAGATTGACCGCATGCGACGCATAGCCCCGCACGCGTGCGCGGACCTTCTGCACCCAGCCCTCGTTGTTCGATTCGGTGCGCGACTCGCGGATTGCGACGCGCAACGCCGCCTCGACCGGATGCCACAGGCTCATCTGCTCGCTGCTCAGGCGCAGCGCGCGTTTAAGACGATAGATGTGTCCCTCGGTAATCGTGACCTCTTGAGCCGACGCTGTCGAAGATCCAATTCCATGCTCCGAAACCAACAGTGGTCCCATCATCGCGAGCGCGGTGGCGCCCGCGAACACTGCCATTCTCATGCAGTTCTCCAATCCGGGTTATGTGTGATGGCGCGCGAGTAGGCACCAATCGTGCTCTGAACAAGTTGGAAATGCGGACGAATTGTGATCCGCAACTCCTCGTTATCACTCATGTTTAACGGCGTTTACCAAACGTGAGCTACGCGTATTACAAATGAAAAGCCGTGAGTACCGAATAGGTTCCATGCGTGCGCAAATGTGCCACTTCACGCAATAATCTGGCGATCGAGCGTTAAGGCAAACAGCAGCGCATCAACGCGCGCGTGTGAACGCGAGCCACACCCCGCCCCCAATCAGGAACAATCCGGACAGGCGCGAGGCGAGCCGGATGCGCTGGCGCGACATGATTTTACCGGTGCGGCCGCCCAGAATCGCATAAGCGCCATCGGTTACCGCAGCGGTCACCATGGCGGTCAGTCCGCACACGATGATTTGCCCAACGTAATTTCCGCTCGGATCGACGAATTGCGGAATGAAGGCGCCGAACCACAGCAGCGCCTTCGGATTGCTCATCAGCACCAGAAAGCCCTGCAGGAAAAAGCCGCCGCGCGGCTTCGGCGTCTTGTCGAGCTCGCCGAGCGCGCCGGACGAGCGCAGCAATTTCCAGCCGATCCAGACGAGATAGACCGCGCCCGCGATGCGCACCCAGTCGAACCACCACCCCATCGTGGCGATGATCGACGACAGGCCGACCAGCAGGACGCCCAGCATCAGCGCGAGGCCGAGCTGTGTGCCGGCGACATTGAGGAGCCCGGCGCGCGTGCCGTGCGACAGGCTGTTTGCGATGATCAGCGTGACTGTCGGCCCGGGAATGATCGTGATGGCAATGCAGGTAAGAAGATAAGTGAGATAGATCTGGATGGTCATCAGGGTCTCCGGCGCGAAAATAGCTTCGTCATGCCCTGGCATAGCCCATCGAAGACGGGCGTGAACGCCGTCTTGCCCGGCAATCAACGACCTATCAAGCCATCAAGTCAGACGTGGATGGCCGGAACAAGTCCGGCCATGACGGAGATTGACGGCCAGCCTACCCCACATCCGTCGAGTGGATGCGCCTCTCACCGATCACCAGCGTCTCGCCCATGCCGCGGTTGCGCTTGATGATCAGCTTGTTGAGCGCGCCGAGATAGGCTTTCGCGGACGCGACCAGCGTGTCGGGATCGGCGCCCTTCGAGGTGACCGAGCGGCCGTTCTCCGACAGCCGCACCGACACTTCGGCTTGCGCGTCCGTCCCTTCAGTCACCGCATGCACCTGGTAGAGTTCAAGCACCGCCTCGTGCGGCACCATCGCCTTGACGCAGTTGAACACTGCGTCGACCGGTCCGTTGCCTTCGCACTCCTCGATCATCACCTTGCCTTCGACGTCGAGCTTCATGGTGGCACGCTGCGGGCCGCGCGTGCCGGCGATCACCGACAGGGACACCAGCTTGATGCGGTCCTGCGCGGTCGCGATCTCCTCGTCGACCAGGGCCTCGATGTCTTCGTCATAGACGTGCTTCTTGCGGTCGGCCAGCGTCTTGAAGCGCACGAAGGCATCCTCGAGCTGGTTCGACTGCAAATGATAGCCAAGCTCTTCCAGCTTGTGCACGAAGGCGTGCCGGCCCGAATGCTTGCCCATCACCAAAGACGTCTGCTTCACGCCGACGCTCTCGGGCGTCATGATCTCGTAAGTCTGGGTGTTCTTGAGCATGCCATCCTGATGGATGCCGCTCTCATGCGCGAAGGCATTCCGCCCGACGATCGCCTTGTTGTACTGGATCGGGAATGAGGTCGCGGCCCCAACCAGCTTGGAGGCGCGCAGCAGCGACGTCGCGTCGATTCCGGTCCAGAACGGCAGCACGTCGTTGCGCACGCGCATCGCCATCACGACCTCTTCCAGCGCCGTGTTGCCGGCGCGCTCGCCGATGCCGTTGATGGTGCACTCGATCTGCCGCGCACCCGCCTTCACGCCGGCGAGCGAGTTGGCCACCGCCATGCCGAGATCGTTGTGACAATGCACCGAGAACACCGCCTTGTCGGCATTCGGCACGCGCCGGCGCACCATCTCGAACAATGAGAAATATTCCTCCGGCACCGTGTAACCGACAGTGTCGGGAATATTGATCGTGGTCGCGCCGGCGTTGATCGCGGCCTCGACGCAACGGCAGAGAAAATCGTGCTCGGTGCGCGTCCCGTCCTCGGCGCTCCATTCGACGTCGTCGGTGTGATTGCGCGCCCGTGTCACCTGCGCGATCACCATCTCGAGCACCTCGTGCGGCTCCTTCTGCAGCTTCCACTTCATGTGCACCGGCGAGGTGGACAGGAAAGTGTGGATGCGCTTGCGCGCCGCCGGCTTGATCGCCTCGGCGCAGCGGTCGATGTCCTTGAAGGCGGCCCGCGAGAGACCGCAGATCACGGCATTCTTCGCGCGCTTGGCGATCTCGTTGACGGCCGCAAAGTCGCCGTCCGAGGCGATCGGAAAGCCCGCCTCGATGATGTCGACGCCCATGGTGTCGAGCAGCTCGGCGACTTCCAGCTTCTCTTCATGCGTCATGGTCGCGCCCGGGCATTGCTCGCCGTCACGCAGCGTGGTGTCGAATATGACGACGCGGTCCTTCTCGGACTGGGTAGAGGTCATCGGATTGATCCTTCTTGAGAGGTCATCTGGCAAATGCGCCCATCAGGGCGCTGATGTTTGAACGACTGCGCCCGTTCCGGGCGCGCTCGGGTCCGTTTTCCGGAAAACCCCTGAGTGCCCAGGCGCATGCGCCCAGCCGGCCCTCAGGGGCTGATAAGAAGGAGATTGAGAATAAGGGATGCCGCCGGCAGAGCCGAAGCTCCCGGACCGATCGCGCGGACATCGCGGCGAATCGACATGTACATCCTCTTCATCGCCGTCACAGGGTCATGCAGAATAGTAAACGGAACGTTGACCCAGCCTCGCTCGATGGGTGCGTTCTAACGGAAATCAGGGTGGCGGCGCAAGAGTTTGGATGAGGATGAATATGTCAGCAAGGTTGACGTTTTTGGCGCTCGCGATTCTCTGTGCCAATGTCGGCGCAGCATCGGCGGCGTGCAGCGGCGCGATCGGCGAATTCGAGACCATCATCAACGGCGATGCCGAGAGCGGCAACCTGAACAAGGGCGTCTATCGGAAAATCGTTTCCGAGCTCGCTCCCGTGAAGGCCAATTGCAGCGCCGGGCGCGACACCGAGGCGAGCCGCGCGCTCGCGGCGATCAAGTCGCGGCATGGGTATCGCTAGGTGTGACATTGTGATGCGTGATCGCAATGACTCTCGGGACGGTTCAGTAGGGCGACGCCCTACGGGATCATTGCATCCGCTGATGCACGAGATTCTTCTCGAAATAATAGCGGTGGATATCGCCGCCGACGGTTTTGTTGCTCTGCGCGACTGCGGTTTCTTCGCGCACCAGGGCGTATCCGGCATTGCGATAGAACGCGAGCGCGGCCTGTTGCGGTTCGGACGTGCTGAGCGTCAGCGCGGAGGTTCCCGCTTTACGGCAAACATGTTCGGCGTAATCGAGCATCATGCGCGCGAGGCCGTGGCGGCGGTAGGCCGGATCAACATACATCCGGCGCAATTCGGCAGCCTGCGTTCCCAGGCCTTCGAGGCCGAACATCCCGGCAAGCATCTGATCGTTATGTGCAACGAAGAACGCGCCTTGCTTTTCCTCGTAATAGTTCGCGAGCCGATCGATCTCTTCGGCGAGCGATCTTTCAATATAGCGTTCGAAGGCCTCGC